>JAICKN010000244.1 GCA_025927855.1 Terriglobales bacterium | reverse complement strand
GTGAACGGCCCAATCTTGAAGCTGTCGCCCGGGCGCATTTCGTTCAATTCCGCGTCATCGAGCAGGCCGTGCTCATCCAGCTTGTCTTCTACGTACGCCAGCGTAAATTCCGTACCCCAGACTGGAACATTCAATTCACTCAATATCCAGGGCAGCGCGCCAATGTGGTCCTCGTGGCCGTGCGTCAGCAAAATCGCCTTCACGCGCTCGCGGTTTTCAATCAGGTAGGAAATGTCAGGAACAACAATATCCACGCCCAGCAGTTCGGATTCCGGGAACATCAATCCGGCGTCTATGACAATGATGTCGTCGCCCCAGCGCACGGCCATGCAGTTCATACCGAACTCGCCCAGCCCGCCGAGGGGCACAATATGAAGTTTTCCAGATGGCATGGGAACTCTTGATGCTAGCACAGTGAGAAGAATAAAAAGCGGCGCCTTCCTCCTACCGCCCGCCTCGCGGCATCTATAAAATTGGAGAGAGCGGGCGGCAGATTCGCATGACAGAACCAAACCAAAAATCCTGGATGCGGCGCAGGGCGGAGGAAGCCTTGAGCAGCGGCTTTCAGCACGCCTATGAAACCGTCAGGGTGGAACCCAGCCACTTTCTAATGCAGTTGCAGTCAGCTTATGAGCTTCCCATCACCAACTTTCAGGGCGTTTATTCTCTTCCTCTTGAAACCATTGATGGACTCTCTGAACGCATCGTGCGCAATGGCATGAAGTTCGCGGCGCTTGAAGGCGCAAGTCTCGGCCTCGGCGGGATATTCACTGCGGTGCCCGACCTCGGCATTCTCGCCACCATCACCCTCCGCACGGTGCAGAAGCTGAGCTTGATCTATGGCTTCGAATACAACACTGAAGAAGAAAAGGTTGAGCTTGGCATGGCGATGCTGGCCGCAGCCGGGGTTGATATGGGCCGCGAGTGGATTGAAAAAGAAGTTGTCAGCCGGTTTGTGCCGCGCGTTATCCGGCGCATCGCCGTCCAGGCCAGCGGAGAGGTCGTCGAAAAATGGTCGGGACGAATCATCCCCATCGCCAGCTCCGCAATCGGAGCCGGGCTGAATTACTGGTTTGTCCGCGCCTGGGGAGAACGCGCCCGCACCCATTTTCATGCCCGCCATTTTGAGATTCGGAATGGGCGGAAGGGCAGAAAACTTGTGACCTTCAACGTCCCGCCGTCCCTGGCGCCGTGAGCTTACTTCCTTGAGATAGAGAATTATCTCGGCGTTTTCAGATCACATTTATCTGCCCGTCTTTGCGATCGAATCTGCGCCGAAACTTTTTGCGATCGAAACTCCCATCATCATGTCATCTCGACGCAGAGCAAAGCGAAAGCGGAGAGACCTTACGACGGCCAGAAGCCAGTATGCTGCTTACAAGGTCGATACGCCTGCATGTTGCCGGATCAGAACGCACACGTAAATCCGTCACTTCGTTTCGCTCTCGCCATTCAGGATCGCCTACGCATGGCGGAGCAGCAGGGTTGCGCGACGTGGGACTCATCGAGTCAGCGCTGGCGCGCCGCCCGCCAATGCTTTTCTTATGCAAAATCCGTCAACGTTGTTGACATAGTTACGCTATACGGCTGGCATTGTGCGCAACCATCCTTTGAACAAGAGAGTGGGATTTGTGCTTGGAGTGTTGTTTCTCGAACTGAAATGGATTTAAGTTTCAAGCCTGTGAACACGCGACCCAGGCGGTTATGGCATTGGCAGGGGGAACCATGGATGGAAGTTCGTATTCCAAATGGATGGCCGAAAATTCAAGGCGCTCGCGATGAATTATTAACCCTCGACCATCGCTTGTGAGATGGTTACAATATGATCATACAGGCTCTATCCGCCCATGCGGAGGGGCACTGGAGGACATTGTGAGTCTTACCCCGATTGGCGCTCCGCGCCAGAAAATTACGTCTGCATCCCTACACGAAAAGAAGCTCCGGCACGAAGCCATTACATGCCTGACAGCTTACGACTACGCCAGCGCCCGGCTGGTGGATGAAGCCGCCATTGACATCGTGCTTGTGGGCGATTCTCTTGCCATGACCATGCTCGGCCACGAGAACACGCTGTCGGTCACGGTAGATGAGATGCTGCATCATTTGAAAGCTGTGCGGCGCGGCGTGAAGAATGCGTTGCTGATTGTGGACATGCCTTTTGGGGCATACCAGATTGATGCCCGGGACGGCGTGAGCAATGCTATCCGTTTTGTGAAAGAGGGTGGCGCCGAAGCGGTAAAAATAGAAGGCGGCGAAAAGCGTGTCGATTTAGTTCGCCGCGTGATTGACGCTGAGATTCCGGTCGCCGGGCACATTGGCCTTACGCCTCAGTCGGTCCATGCCATGGGCGGATATAAAGTGCAGGGCAAATCGCTCGAAGCGATTGAACAGCTTATGCGCGATGCTGTTACGCTCGACCGGGCGGGAGTGGTCTGCATATACCTCGAGGGCATTCCGCGCGAGGTTGCGGCCATGATTTCGCAAGAGGTGCGGACGCCAACCATCGGCATTGGGGCTGGCCCGGATTGCGATGGGCAGGTGCTGGTATTTCATGATCTGCTGAATTTGAGTTTTCATCCGGCGGCGAAATTCGTGCGGCATTTTGGAGATGCCGCGGCGGAAATCACGCAGGCGGTGCAGGCGTTTCGCGCGGATGTGCAGGCGCGGCAATATCCATCCGATGAGGAGTCTTATCATTTGCCCAAAGAGACGGCGCAAGCGCTGGAGATGGTGCTGGAACGCAAACGCTCGCTTCGCCGCTAAGCCGGAACTTTTTTGAAGACGGCATGAACAGTTCAATTCAAATCGGCGCAATCGTCTTTCCGCAGATGGGCCGTCATAAAAGCGTTCCTTCTACGTGCGCCGCTCCCGAATGAAAATTCTAAGAACCATTGCAGAAACAAGGGCGGCGCGCCACGCACTGGATGAACGCTGCCGCGTGGGCTTTGTGCCTACCATGGGCGCTTTGCACGAGGGGCATCTTTCATTGGTACGAGCGGCCAAGGAACAATGCGATATTGTCGCGGCCTCCATTTTCGTGAATCCAACGCAGTTCGGCCCGGCGGAAGATTTCAACAAATATCCGCGAACGTTCGAACACGACTGCGAGTTGCTGGAAAAAGAGGGAGTCGATCTCGTTTTCGCGCCTGCCCCCCAAGAGATGTATCCAAAAGAACCGGTGACCTGGGTCACAGTCGAATCGCTCAGCGATAAGCTTTGCGGCCGTTCGCGTCCCGGTCACTTTCGCGGGGTAACCACCGTGGTCTCGAAGTTGTTTCACATCGTGGAGCCGGATGTTGCGTTTTTCGGGCAGAAAGACGCCGCGCAGCTTGCGATCATCCGCCGGATGACAAAAGACCTGAATTTTCCCGTAGACATTGTTGGCTGCCCCATTGTCCGCGAAGCTGACGGGCTGGCGATGAGCTCGCGCAATACCTATCTTTCTCCAGAAGAAAGAAAACGCGCGCTGGCGCTTTACCACTGCCTCCTGGAAATGAAAAAGCAATTTGGGAACGGAGAAGCTGATTGCGCGAAGCTGATTGCAGCAGGCAAAGAAGTCATTCTGCAAGAGTCTTCTATACGGCTGGATTATTTGGAAATTGTGGATGCGGACACGCTCGATTCACTGCAAAGCGTAACCGGAAACGCCCTGGCAGCAGTCGCTGCTTTTGCGGGAAACACCCGCCTGATTGACAACGCCTTCCTGGTATCCGCTTGACTTCCGCTCTGCCCGGGAGTACATTTCGCCCGTCTTGAGAGACGCTGAAATTCTTCAGTGTCAGTTTCCTTTTCAAAATTGCCAGCGGGCCGAGGAGGGCCGCCGCTATGAAGCAACTCTTGGGAGCTTTGTTCGGAGCATTGTTTTCTTTTGCGGGACTTGGAACGTGCGTAGCCCAGCAACCCGCAAGCGGGGTGGAAGCGCCACCTAAAATCATGGTTATTTTTCGTGAATATTTGAAGCCCGGCAGGGCGGGAACGATCCATGAGAAAAGCGAGAGCGCCTTTGTGCAGGCCCTGACCCGCGCCAAGTGGCCTACGCATTACTTTGCCGCTGATTCGCTTTCCGGCAGGCCGCGCAGCCTGTTTTTTACAGCCTATGATTCATTTGCCAGCTGGGAAAAAGATCACGTCATGATGATGAAGAGCCCCGCTCTTGCCAAGGAACTGGACCGGGATGCCCTTGCCGACGGCGATCTGTTGAGCGATACCGATCAGGCCGTCCTGAGCTTCGACGAAGAGCAGAGCTTGAATGCCAGTGTTGATATTGCCCAGATGCACGGCTTCGAGATATCAGTCTTCCGGGTACGCATAGGACACCGGCAGGAGTGGAACGAATTGGTAAAGCTCGTAGCAGGTGCCTACGCCAAAATTCCTGACATGCACTGGGCAACCTATCAATTGCTCTATGGCGAATCGGACGGGCCAACGTATGTGGTATTTTCTCCGTTCAAATCGGGTGCGGACCTGGATAAAGAAAGCGGACAAGACAAACAATTTATGACTGCACTGGGTGAAGACGGAATGAAAAAACTCTCCGAACTTGAAACGGCAGCAATTGAATCAACTCAAACAAATTTGTTCGTCTTTAACCCCGCCATGAGCTATCCGCAGGAGCAATGGATCAAAGAGAACCCGGAATTTTGGAAGCCGAAGGCAGAAAAGCCCGCG
>JAICKN010000264.1 GCA_025927855.1 Terriglobales bacterium | reverse complement strand
TTTCGACCCTGTATTTCCGCCCCTGAACTCTTTTGGCGTTTCTATTCCGCGCCATCCGCCGGACCGCGGCCCGGCTCCGGCGCGGTATGCGGCAGGTGCGTCAGCAATGCCAAAGAATTTCCTGTTCCACCGATCAAAAATTTCTGCCGCTCGAATTGCACAACCGCCAGAAAGCGCCGCTCCCCTAACCCCAGCGTCTCGCACAGGCGAAGCTGCTTCTGCGGGCGCGCCCGCGATTGCAGCAAACGCGTGATCCGCGCCAGCCACTGCCACCTTCCGCCCACCTTCGCTTTTTGCCCCGCAAAAGAAAAAAAAGAAAACTTGTCCGGCACTGGGTGGCTCCGGCCAGGCGCTCCCTCACACGCGTTCATCGCAACTCCGTAATGCGGACAGCGAGATGATTGCCGACAACTTCGAACTCCCCCCAGCCAATCAGTTGCCCGCCGACACGCAGGGGCACGTCCTCGCCTGCATGCCACTGGGATTCGAGGATGGTTTTCGCCTGCAACCGGAAAAGGTCGCCCACCTTGAAACCCGGGACCGGCAGCTCAACCGTAAGATCACAGGGCAGCGAGAGCACAGCGGCCCACTTCTCCCGATATTTCGCCGAGGCGCCCGCCGCTTCCCCAGCCTCATACGCAGCGATCGGTTGCGCGGGTTTTGCCTGCACTGCAATGGCGCGGGCGTCATTGCCGTCATCTTTTTTCGGCGCTGTTTTCGGCGCTGTTTTGAGCGCCGCCGCTGAGTCTGCCATTGGAGTCGTGAATTGAGAGCGCATGCATCTCACTTCTGCCCGCAGGCAGAAGCAGTCCACACCGATGACCTTGCAAATCACGTGCCGCAGTTGTGTGGATTGTTGGAAGAGGATCGAATGGCGCGCTGGCGTAAAAACGCACCTGCATCCAAGCAGATAGCTGGGGCGGGGGTAGCCGGAGGCGGTAAACATCTCCGGAGCATGTTCTGGAAATTAATTTTTGTTCATTAAGAAGTCCTCAAGAACGCGCAGTGGAAGAGCGCCCGCCTCCGTTCACCCTGAAGCGGACACTCTGCCGCGCTGCCAACAAACCACCCAAGGAAAAATCTATGGTTTCAAATTGATCGTGTCCTGCGTGATCTGGTCAAACGTGGTCACGGCTTTGGCATTCGCCTCGAATGCACGCTGCGCCACGATGAGATTGGCAAACTCCGTGGCAATGTCCACATTGGAGAGCTCCAGCGCGCCGCCGGAAAGGCTGCCGCGTCCTCCCGTGCCCGGCGCTCCGACCACTGCTTGTCCGGAAGCCAATGTCTCGGTGAAATCGGTTTGCCCTATTCGTTGCAGACCTTGGTTATCGGCGAAGGTGGCGAGCGCAATCTGGCCCAGAGCTGCCGTCTTCCCATTGCTGAACGAACCGGTGACCGTGCCATCGGTGCCAATGCTGAAGTTGACCAGCGATCCGCTGCCCGCGCCGTTTTGCTGCGTAGAGGAAGTGCTGCTGGGCGCGGCAACCTGCGTGATGACGGGCGTCGCCCCATTCAACAGGTCCCAGCTAAAGGACATATCGGAAGCGCCATCGGCCAATCCGGCGACGGCAATTCCGTTCACATTGGTCAAGTTGCCATTCGTATCCACCGGGCCTGTCAGCTTACCGGCGCCATCAAAGGTCAGCGTACCAGTAGAAAGAATGCCGGTTTGCGGTGCAGGCGGCGTTCCGGTGGGATTCAATTCATCCGAAGGAATGGACAAACTGTATCCCCAGGTATTGGCCGCAGTCTTGGTAAACGTAAACGTCAGCACATGGCTCGCGCCCAGCGAATCGAAGACAGTGACGGGAGTGGAAAACGTGTCTCCAACATTGGCCGATGCATCGAGGTTTGTGGTAAGTGTAACTCCGCTAGTCGCGTTTGGCGGACTGATTGTGCCGGCGCCAAGCTGAAGCGGGGTAATGCCTTGTCCCGTCGAGATGACGCCATTCACCGCCGGGTACCCGAGCACCTGCTGGCCTTCGGAGGTAACCAGAAAATTATTTGCATCCACCGAGAAGTCTCCCGCGCGCGTGTAGCTGACCACTCCATCTTTCTGCACGGCGAAAAACCCGTCGCCCTGAATGGCGACATCCGTGGGCACACCCGTGGAATTCACGCTGCCCTGGGTGAACATTCCCGGCATGGATCCCACCTGCGCGCCTGCGCCCAGCTGAATGGGATCGCCTGAGCCGGTCGTGCCCAGGTTCTGGTAAAAGAGATCGCTGAACTGCACGCGCACATCTTTGTATCCGGTGGTGTTCTGGTTGGCCAAATTATTGGCAATGGCCGAAAGCGCTGTCGAATCGGCCGTGAGTCCGGAAAGAGGAATGGAAAAGCTGGGCATTAGTTCGCTCCTTGTACCGGCGCGCTGGAGCCTGCCGGCGTGGTGGATAAAGGCACAACCGTTCCCGCCACCTGCTGCAAGATTTGGTTGATTTGCGTGAGCTGGTCGAGCATGTTGAATTGCACCAGTTGATTGGTGAATTCATTGGGGTCTACCGGGTCCAATGGCGTCTGGTTCTGCAATTGAGTTGTGAGCAGTTGCAGAAACGTGCTGTCCGGATCTCCGAACGGACTGGTCGAGTTGGCGCCCTGCGAACCACTATCCGCATGACCCACCGCCGTTGCCGGGCTGGCAACGGATGAAAATAAATTAACGTTCATTACTTTTCTCCTCCGATAGATTTGCCTGCGATGCCTTCAGGCATGAATGTTGATTCCCTCCGTTCGCGGCCATGAAGTTTCCAGAGACAATGCCTCGGTTATTTCTGCTGCGACCGAACGGGACGGCTGCATTGGCCAGTTTCCGGGCGGAGCATGCGACTGGCGTTCGCCGTCGAAGCCTCCCGACGGGCTTCCTCCATAGCTTTCTCCCTGCGAGCCTGCCGATTGCCCGCCCTGATGGCTGAAGTCCATGCTTTCCAGATGAAGGCTGTGCTGGTGGAGCGTGGTTTGCAGCCCGGGAAGCTCAGGCGATAAGTACGTTTTCAGGTCGCCGCGTTCGCTTTCGACGGCCAACCCAACCTGGCTGTCACGCAGCTGGGTTCGCACTTCAACTTTGCCGAAATCGTCCGTCTTCATTCCAATCCGCATCTCCGTATGCCCGCCGCGCTCCCAAATTCGTGCGAGATGCACATCTCCGGTTTTTATCTTGTCCACGGACGCAGCGTCCGCGGTGGCATTTTGCGAAAGTGTGCCCGAGGACGCGCTCCGTTTTGCGCCACTTGCATGTGCCTGGCCCAGAATGCCGGCGGTCGCGGTCGCGTTCGCAAGAACCGGCGGATTGAGGACGGCATTGGACAAACCTGCAGGGGACGGCGAATTTGCCGCAGGGGTGATTGAATTATTGGAGGATGCTCCCGGCATGGCGCTGGAGGAGTCTCCTCCCTTATCGCCGCGATCACCCTTGCTATTCGAAGCTGCTTCATGTCCTGTTACGGGGCCGTTGATCTGCCCGGTGAGATTGCCGGTAGCCGGACCGAATGCAAGTGTTGCCGTCAAAGTTCCGGTCTGATCATTAGCTGCGGCGCTGCTCGCCGGGGCTGCGCCCGGATCGGAGGCGGCAGAACTGTGCATACCAGAATCATTTCCCAGGACGATGCCCACGGATTCAGCTGTGACGTGGGGCCGCATGGAATGAGGTTCTACTCCATTTGCCGCGGGTCCGGCTTTCGTTTTTATGCCCGGCAATACCCCTCCATCGCGCGCATTGGCCAGCGTCAATGCAATGGCACGCGCAGCTTCGACCGATGCAGCGGGTTGAACAGAAGCTGTGTTGACTGGGACTGTGAGTGGCTGCTGCTTGGTATCTCCTTCCTGCGAAACAGCAGGAGTGCCGGAGGAAGAATCTACGCCGCGCTTTTCGTCCTGCTTGACCGCTGGAGCCGGCGAGGTCTGCTCTGCCGGAAGCATCTGTCCTGCCCCGAATCCACCGCTCCGTACACGCGGAAGGACATCTTGCCGCGCCTGATCTTGCTGCGCTGGATCATCAGCGGAAGTATTTTGAAGTGCCGGATTTGATGGCGCTTGTGCACGTCCGGGCATGCCCGCCGTTGCGGCGGCGTTTCGCGGGTTGAGAT
>JAICKN010000005.1 GCA_025927855.1 Terriglobales bacterium | reverse complement strand
GGAATAAACCCAGCATTCAGGCGGTACGCCAGGGCCGGGCCGAAAATAAATCCGCGCGCTTCCATGCCGAGGATCAAATCAATATTCTTGCCGATATAGTTCTGCGCCAGCGCGTCAATCAGGGTGGCCAGCCCGCGCTTATCTTTAAGCAGCGTGGTGATGTCGTAAAAAAGGATGCCTTTTTTCGGAAAGTCCGGCACTTCACGAATCAGGCTTTTCAACAAGTCACAATCCACGGAAGTCTTTCGTTCGGCGCTCGTTGCCATTTCTTCACCAGGCTCCTTCAATGCGGAATGTTGTAAGGCTGTTTACCGGCTTTGCTTCGGATTCCACAACATCATCCACGCGGGCGGCGCGTGGGCCCTGCTGCAATCGCGAGCGCAGGCCGCTTAACTGAATGTTTGTGCCCTGGGCCAGCACTTCTACGGTGGCATCGGCATTGTTGCGCACCCATCCGGTGACGCCAAGCAGCCGCGCTTCCTTCTCCACAAACCAGCGGAAACCCACACCCTGCACGCGTCCGCGCACCACAAAACGCCGCGTCACAATTTCCGGTTCCGGTGCCATGCGTCGCTAAAATTCCTGGAAAATTACGCCCGGGACAAATATGCGCCTTCCGATGTATCGACCCGGATAGTTTCCCCTTCATTGATAAACGGCGGAACCTGCACCACCAACCCGGTTTCCGTCTTCGCTGGCTTGGTGACACTTGAGGCGGTCGCGCTCTTCAGCCCCGGCTCGGTTTCAATCACTTTTAAATCCACGGTTTGCGGCAACTCCACCCCTACCGCCTTGCCGTCAAAAAACTCCACCTTAATCTGCAAATTGGGCGTCAGGTAATCAACCGCGTCGCCCAGCGTATCGCGCGTTAGCGGTATCTGCTCATAATTCTCCGTGTTCATGAAGTAATAAGCGTCGCCGTCATTGTAAAGATATTCCATGTTCTCCTCGTCCACGTTGATCCTTTCAATGGGATCAGGCGAGCGGAAGCGGTGCTCGAACATGGCTCCGGTGCGGAGATTGCGCAATTTTGCCTGGATAAAAGCGCGCAGGTTTCCCGGCGTGCGGTGTTCTACGCTGAACACCGAATGCAGGTCATTGTTATGTTTAATAATCATTCCAGGGCGAAGCTGGGTCGCAGGAATAGACATGCTGCTTTCATTCTCCTTAAAAAATTCGAGGCATGAGCGGGCAGAAGGAGGGCGAGCCGCAATTTCCGCCGCACATATAGGGCCAACCCGTTATCTTATACGGACTTGCCCGCTTTGGGAACTCGTCTTCGCTCAAATTACAGAAGCAGATGAGGTCAACCAGGAATCCAGACAGCTAAAATAGTTGAAAGCGAATCCAAGTCATCATTACTTAACGGAGGGATCTGCTATGCGTTCTGGAACATATGAAGCGACAGAAGGAACAGGAAAAGCCGGAACTGCCATTACATTCTTGCTCATAGGCCTGGGAGCGGGCGCGCTAACGGCGCTTTTGTTCGCCCCGAAGGCCGGGAAACGCATCCGTAAGGACCTGGTGAAGCGCTACCGCGATGCCCGCGATACCTTCGATGATTGGAAGGAAGAAGCGAAAGACATTGCGGAAGAAGCCATGGAACGCGGCAGTGATTTTGCCGGCGACATCCGCGAGAGAGTGACTCCTCTAAAGCGGGCCATGCGCCGCAGCTAGTCCTTTTTTCTTAAAACTTATCTAAACCGCAGCCATCATTTCCTACCGGAATATTGCGGAAAAGAAGCCTTTAACTTTTCCGAAGAACCCGTGGTGGATTGGTTTTGCTGGAGCTTCTTGTGGAGGCGGTAAGGCAATGGTTGCAGGCTGCGCCACGGGTGACGGTCCCGCAGTCTTTTCCGTAGCCGAACCAGTTTGTTTAAACCCGGTTTGTTTTGAACTAGCCGAATCAGGGGCAGGATCGGTGGCGCGAAAGACAAATGGCGCGTCTACCTCAACCTGCACTTCGTTGGGCTTACTCGGCGGAAGCGCCGAATTCACTGACGCCGTTACCGACGGATGAGCTTCATCAGGATTTTTAACCGGCGGTATCGCAGCCGCAGGCAGGGCAACCGATACCCGCGCTTCCCGCGAAACTCTCGGACCGTCGTCCGGGATGCTGGAATTTTCGGTGCTCGATTTTGCCGCCGTCTGTTGTGTTGTCGCTGGATTTGTCTTTTCTGACGGAGCCGCCTTCGCCATTTCGGTGCGTCCGAGAGCCATTGCCCCGGCCTTCTCTTCGCCAGCTGTCGCCATACGAGAAGGGCCGTTGGAGGCCAACATCGTTGCGGGCCGGGGCTTTGGGCAGCCACAACTTGCCGGAGCGTTCGCATCATGCGCCGCAAGATTCCCCGTGTGAAAAACAACTTGTTCCCCTGGACGGACTTGGTAAGTGCCATCCCCCATCAGTTCTGAAACAATAACGGAAGCCGTATTGCCCGGCAGCGACCGCACGCAGGTATTTCCGCGTGTATCTGAACTGACGGCAAAATCGAATTCACCCGGACCCGCAAGCATCATGCGGAAGTCAGGGGTCAATATTGAATCGGCGGAAGCTTGCAAAGTGTAGTGCGCCTCCATGGCCCCGGTATTCATGCCCAGCATGAGGTCGCGGCCATTTTGCGAGGGAGTGACTGAGACTGTCGTTCCCGGGCAGATGCGGACTTCGCCTCCGCGGGCCAGACGCAACACCGCCGTGTCCGATCCGGCGGTGACCGCCGATCCTCCTGCAATCCGGCTTCCCGCCAGCATCACTGCGCCAGAACTCCCCTGTGTCACCGGTATCACATCCGGCTTGGGCACGGGAGCAAGGGAAGGGACCGTGGCAGGCCTGTTAAGTTCCGCCAGACGCAAATGGACAATCAGTTGATTCCCGGTGTTTTCCCAGGTGTAGCTCAATGGCGCAAGCAAATCCACAACGGCGCGGGCAGCGGGAGGAGCATTGTCGTATTGATCAACACGCACGTCTTTAATCCGGGCGTCGCGCACGTTAAAACGCTTCTGGCGCAGCGGCATGATGGTATGTGGAAGATCAATGACCAGCCTGGGAGGCGCATCCACCAGCGAGATTTGCGGTGTGATGGGGCGAGAAGAAGAAATCTGGAGGGTCACTTCATTGTCTGCAGGAGTGACCTGTACAGATTGGATCACGGCAGTGGGAGCATTCTTCTGGGACTTGCTCCAGGTAAGTTGGGCCTGCATCGGCAGGACTGCAATCGCGCTCACAGACACCAAAACCGCGGCCAGTAGAGCAAAAACGGAACGATGAGAATACTTCATGGGGAGCAGCAAAAACTTGCAACCAACGATATCACCGTTAGGGAACATAGAAAAGACGACACAATTCATATTCAAATCACCATGGCCGGTCCAAACAGGCTTCATTCCCTACGATTTGTTAACAGCTTTTTGACAAGCCACATGGTGGGTTTACGGGAAAATCATTAGCTTGACGGCCTATTTCATGCGGAACTAGACTTTTTAGGTCTCCCGCAGGAGTTCTTCCATGCGAACGATCCATACGGCTTCCCTCTATTCCCGGTTAGTAATGGCCCTGTTTTTATTTGTCTGGATCTTTCCCGCGCTTGCGCAGCGCAGCGTTGATGAGAGCGCAAGCCATGGTAACCAGGCGGAAATTGTCGTGACATTACGCGACCAATCGGGGCAATTGATGACAGGGCCAGCATTCGTCAGCTTAAGTCGAAGCGGGTTCCCCGCCAGCGAGGCAGCTGCTAATAGAGGGCGGGCGATGTTTCTGACTGCTCCGGGGGATTATACGGTGCAGGTGAACGCTTCTGGATACAAGAATGCTCAAAAAGAGGTTTCCGCGCCCATGCCCATGACTGCGGATGTGGATATTGTTCTGGAAAGGAAGGGCGATGATTCCGCCACCGCCAGCACAACAGCTTCGTTGCTGGCGCCGAAAGCAAGAGAAGCTCTCGACAAAGGTTTTAAAGCATTAGCGGAAAACAACCTGCATGAGGCTGATAAATACATCGGCGAGGCGATGAAACTTGCTCCCCAGGATCCCCAGGTGCTCTATGCCGAGGGCTTCTTGCAACTCAAAAAACAAGATTGGGCAGGATCTGAAAGCACACTGCGAAAATCCACGCAAATGGACCCAAACAATGCTCAGGCCCTGTCAGCATTGGGAATGGCGATGGTGAACCAGCAAAAATATGAACCTGCGATCCCTGTGCTGGAAAAATCTTTGAAGTTGGATCCGAAAAGCGGATACCAGACGCGTTGGGCCCTGGGAAAGGCTTACTACTATCACGGCCAGTACGATAACGCGTTGCAGACTTCGCAGACTGCATTGACCGAATCGGCAGGAAAAGCGCCCGAAATCGAAATGCTAGTCGCGAAATCGCTTGTCGCCGTTGGACGATATGAGGATTCTGCGCAGGCATTGCGGGACTTTCTCAAAAATCACGGCAATGATCCGGAAGCCGCTACGGCAAAACGATGGTTGCAGAAGTTGGCTGCGGACGGGAAGATTCGAAACGACTGAAATCTAAAGCCCGCTATAAGCTAGTATCTGGACTTTCCGGAACTCATCATTCATTCACGACGGGATTGCTGAGTACCCCTACGCAGCTTGCCTGCACTTCTACGCGGTCTCCTGCAAGCAATGGTCCTACCCCTTCCGGAGTGCCGGTAGAAATCAAATCACCGGGAAACAGCGTCATGACCTGTGAGATATAGCGCACCAAAACGTCGAGAGCGAAAATAAAATCGCGTGTATTTCCTCGCTGCCGCTGCGCGCCATTTACTCTGGTCTCTACCTCCGCTCCAGCCCACGGATCAATTTCATCCGAAACAACAGGGCCGACCGGACAAAATGTATCGAAACCTTTCGCCCGCGTCCATTGTTCATCTTTTTGCTGCAAGTCGCGGGCGGTCACGTCATTTACGCAGGTATATCCGAGAATGTAGGGTCTCACGTCTTCATCGCCATTGAGCCTGTGGCAGGCTCTCCCGATGACTACTCCTAACTCTCCTTCGTAGTCCACCCGCTCGGACATCTTCGGGCGTTTGATGGATTGGCCGGGATGGATGATTGAAGAAGGCGGCTTTAAAAAAATGATGGGTTCGGCTGGTACTGTGTTCCCCAGTTCGGCGGCGTGATTGCGATAGTTGCGTCCAACGCAAACAATTTTTGACGGAACTACCGGCGATAGCAGAGTAGCCTCCGCCACTGGGAGAGGTTCCATCCGGCGGCTAGGCACGTCCTCGACCTGGCCATGAGTTTCTGGCGGGGCCAACAGAAGCCGGGTAATGATTTCCTTGCCCGGCGTGTTCTCAATCAAGCCGTAAGCGGCATTCCCATTCAGCGCAAAGCGGCAATATTTCATGTGGGCCTCAATTCTTTCCTGATGAAATGATGCATTTCACCGACGATGGATTCTATCAATTGGCCCGCAGGCCGCTGAAAGGCAGAACGCAAAAATTAAGAAAGGAGATTACTCGGCCATCACTTGAGCCAGGCAATAATGAGGCCTGCGCTGGCGCCGAAAATCGCGATGGTCGTCACCCATCCCAATATATTCATGGCTTTCGTATTCACCCATTTCCCCATGATTTTTGGATTGGTAGTGGTGAGCATGATGAGCAGCATGAGAAAAGGCGTAGAAAATCCTTGCACGACGGAAGACCATACCAGCGCTTTGATCGGATTGATGCCAATGAAATTCAGCAACATTGCCGCCGCAGTAAAGATTGCAATGGCAACGTTGAAGCGCTTCACCTCAGCCGGAGGATAGTGCAGGCCGTGCTTCCAGCCGAGTGCCTGGCACAGATCGTAAGCAGCTCCGGTCGTCATAATGGGAACCGCTAGAAACCCGACTCCCACCACTCCGGCAGCAAATAATACGCCTGCCAGCTTGCCGGCAATGGGAGTTAAGGCCTGGGCCGCATCGGCGGCGGTAGTGATATCGTGTTTTCCCACTTTAAACAGAGTGGCCGCGGTAGAAAGGATGATGAAATACATCACAATATTGGAAAAAAGCATGCCGATTCCAATATCTTTCGCTGAATGCCGGAGTTCCTCCGGCGTCGTGCCCAGCCGGTCGGTCAACCTCCGCCTTCCTAATGAAATGTCTTCCTCTACATCTTCATTGGATTGCCAGCTATACAAATATGCGGACAAGGTAGTTCCGACAATGGCAACCAGCATAGAGAATGTGTGCGCGTTAAAACGCATGTGCGGGATGAATGTATCTTTCAAAACGGTTGCCCAATCCGGTTGGGCGAGAAATGCTGCCCCTACGTATGCGAGCAGGGCCAATGCGAGCCAGCGGAAAATATTGCGGATCAGCGTGTACGAGCCCAGAACTTGCAGCAGGACAACGGCAATGGTGATGACCAACACGATTGCCCATGCGGGAACGGGGACAATAAGGTGAAGCGCGGCAGCCATGCCGCCGATATCGGCGCCCGCCTCGATGACATTTCCGATGAGCGCTCCCACCAGCACCGAAAACAGCAACCATCGCGGGTAATGCCGCTTGATCACTGCAAATAGCCCTTCTCCGGTCACCTGCCCAAGTTTCGAACATAGGTAAACAACCGAGAACATCATGGGAAAGGTAACTGGAGCCGTCCACAATAAAGCCGGGCCGAAAGCCGCTCCTGCCGCGGCATAGGTCCCAATCGCGGCAGGATCATCGTCCGCCGCTCCGGTTATAAGTCCAAGACCAAGCGAACGAAACCTGCCGTGGGGCGTGGGCTTGCTTTGCCCGGCCCGCAGGCGTTCTTCCAGTTCAGGGTCATGTTGCCGGCGGTTGATCAAGAGAACGGTTGACTCGGACATTGAGAGCGATCTGGAGTACAAACGGCAAATAGGAATCGGGTTTTAGAAGCAGAGCAGCAGGCTCGAGTTGGCTGTCATAAAGAGGAGCAAGGAGCTTGTGCCCTCGCAGCGCGAATTTCAAATGACTGAAATGCTCAGACTTAAGGTTGGGAGGGAACAGTTTCCTGCGCTGGGATTGACCGCGCGCTCTGGTTTCCATGCACGTCCACCGCAGAGACGGAATAGTTGTAAGTCTTTCCTGCGGTGACGCCCGCATCGTAATAAGCAGATGTTTTTACAAGCGCGGTATTGATCTTCTCCCACTCGCCCCCAGGTTCCTGGCGGTAAACGTTGTATCCAGCCAGATCGGAATCGGTATCCGGGTTCCACACCAGGTCCATCACTAAATGGCCCGCAGTCCCGCCAAATACCACTTGCAGTCCGGTCGGCGTCTCCGGGGGAAACACGTCATGAGCGAACACAGTCACACTCGGACTGTCATTGCCCTCTATGTATTCCGTTTTACATTCCGCTGCGTTGCTTGCATTAGAACATCCCGCGCTTTGGACAACACTTGCAATAGTGGCGTGATAGACATATGTCTTTTCCCATTCAATACCCGCATCCATGTATTGAGTGGCTGAGAGCGGCAAGGCCGCAATGATCACATCCCGATTGGGTTTCTGTGCCTTCTGTTCTCCCTGTGCGGTTTGCTCTTGTCGATAAATTCGGATCACGTGCCGAACCCTGTTCGTATCGGATGAAAACGGTTGTGGTGACCAGGCGAGTTGAACTCCGTTGGAACTCAGCTGCGCATGAAAATTCACCGGCGGCGGCAAAGTGGGCACAGCGGAAACATGCACCTGGTTGGAAAATCCAGCGGAACGCTGCGCCTGGTTGAGAACTTCCAGTGCAAACGTATATTCGGCATCCGGATCGGAAATATTTGCGGCTGGAAGCGTGTCCGTGTAACTTCCATCCACGGGGGAAGAAAGGTGCATTTGCAATGGAAGTTTGGAAGCCTTTTGGATGGAGGAGGACGAAGAGGAACGTGGAGCGGGTGGCACTTCCCCCACGGGCGTGCCGCAATCCCGCAGTACCGGCGCCAAACTCCGGCAAATCCGCGTAGGCCCGAGGTACAAAATCATTTCGCCTTCGGTGGTTCTCTGCGGCTTTGTCCACGTCAGTTGAACCTGGTCGCCTTTTCGCCTGGCTCGAAGGTCGCGAACTGCGCGAGGCAATTCGAGCGATGGCGGCTCCGGCGGCCGAGGATTGCCGCAATTTGCCAGCCCGATGCTGGCTGCGAATAATAGAAGAAGCAGGACCCTGCGCTGGTTGTGCCCGATGCCCATGCGTGAAGCAACAGGGTAGCAGATTAGAAGCAAAAACTTTCTGCTCCTGGTTTAAGAAAACTCACGCGGGCTTGGCAAACTCTTCCAAAGTTTCCGGGCCGCGCGTTTCTGATTTTGTCGAAGATTTTTTCGAGCGCTTGCGGAAAATCACCTTGATCTCTTCCCGCCATTGTTCGCCAATCCCGGTGAATACCCAGTCAATGGCGGGAGAAAGATAGCGCAACAGCGTGTCCGTCGCAGGATGTATGCGCAGGGCGGGAGCGACCAGCATCAGCAAGGGCAATTCGTTGGTTAATTCACGGCCCGCGAAGTATCCGTAGTTCTTGAATTCCTCCCGCGCATGGTGCCAGGCCACGCGTGACCAATAATCCAGGCCCTGCATCGGCAAGTGAATGTCCTCATCCGCTTTAAGTTCGATAACGGCAAGGCGTCCCTGCCGGGTAGCAGCAAGCACATCCATGATGGCCCGCGCCGAGGAAGAGAACGCCGGCACCTGGGAATAATTGAACGCGCAATCCAACTGCTCATCCAGAGCGCTCACATCCCGCAACACCAGCGACTCCAGCCACCGTTCCGGATGAATGCGCCACAGCAAATTATCTTTTGGCCCCTCTGCATGGCGTGCTTCCCCAATGCTTCGCACCAATTGCACGAACGCAGGATAGTTCCGCTCATCCAGCACACGTTCCGCCGGGGGGAGGCCGAATACGATTTCGCCGGAAGCACGAAATGAATCTATGCGCAGGGCCAGCCTGCCACGGGCAAATTCCAGTCCACGATGCCGGAAGACCATTTCTACAGGCGAGAGCGCGACCGCCTCGGCTTCCGGCATAAGCTGCCGCACTTCGGCGATCTGGCTTGCGAAGCGCGTATAAGTCACTGCCGGATCCGTCCAATGAACCAGGCGTGTGGAGACATTTCCGCTATCGCTCACATCGAGTTCCGTGATGGTGTCTTCCTGCTCGTCGAATTCATATAGCTGCCACTTGGCAGCGGCGTGGTTCAACCGCCCCATGCGCTCGCGGAGAATTGCCGATGTGCCCCGAGGGGCAATAAGTTTGAGCCCCTCCACCACGAGCTTTCCGGAATGGGCTTGCCTGCATAAGTCGAGCCATAGGATTCCGAATGTCAGAGCAGCCTGTACGGACGCCGCAGTTTCTTCCGCATTTACTCCCAGCACGGCGAATGCTGTTTGCCCTCGCTGCAAAAGGCCGCGCGTATAGACGGGACCAAATGACCGTTCAAGGTCCGGCGTGGTCACGAGATCAGTGACTTTGAATCCGGGGAAACGTCTCTCCAGCAAACGTTCTAATTTATTTCGATAAGCCACGCGGGTAATCCGCTTCGCCGTGGGAGTGCGTGCGTCCCTCCGGCGGCAAATCTCAAGTTTGCCGGGCTTGGTTTGTCCCAGGCGTTGCACCTGGAAACGGAGCACGTCTCGTTTAATTTCCATGTCAAGCACGCGCCGGACGACATTCCGCTCCGCTGACCACACGTGCAGCAAGCATTTGTGATGCTCGCCTGAAATTGAATAGCGGGATTCAGAGAGATCAAAAACCAGCTCGCCATTTTCCGTAATCACGGCTTCCCTAGAGCCGGCGAGAAAGCCTTCAATAGTCTGGGATAGCTGGTCTGGAGTCACGGCAGGATTGCACACCACGCGCCCGCTGCCGTCTGTGACGAATGAACATTGGAGGCTGTGCCCGATTCTGGCAAAATCCAGCGTTGGCCACGCGGAACGGCGAAGATGATGTGGGATAATGAAACAGTCCGGAGTCCTTCCCGGCTTGCCATACATCCAATGACCGTGGAACAGAATAAATTCTTTTTTCAGCATTATGGCCTGACCCAGCACGATCTCGAACGCTATCTGGCAGCGGCCCTTTCCGCCGGAGGCGACTACGCCGACCTTTATTTTGAATATCTTTCGTCCACGTCGCTTAGTCTCGACGAGTCCATGGTGAAAACGGCTTCGCAGGGGATTTCCGCCGGATGTGGAGTTCGCGTCCTCTCCGGCGAGCGCACCGGCTATGCCTACACGGACGATCTTTCCCCGGAGCGGATTTTGCATGCGGCCCGGACGGCGGCCCTGATCGCGAGCGGCCCGGCCAAGGCCACGGTTGCGGGGTTTCAACAAAAGCCCGCCCGCAGCTTGTACCCGGTGCCGCTTCCTTCGGTGGATGCGGAACTGACGGCAAAAGTCGAATTGCTCATGCGCGGTGATAGCGCGGCGCGAAGTTATGATCCGCGAATCAAAGAAGTCCGCGCCAACTATGCAGACGAGTTACGGCACATCCTCGTTGTTGGGTCCGACGGCACCTTTGCGGAAGATTCCCAGCCGCTGGCGCGCATGAATGTTTCCGCCATCGCCAAAGCGGAGGGAAGTTCCGGCCGGGGCAGCTCCGGTGGCGGCGGCCGGGTTGCGCTGGACTTTTTCTTCGGCGAAAAAACGCCGGAGTACTTCGCTCGTGAGGCCGCGCGGCAGGCCATTCTGCAACTCGACGCGCGGGAAGCTCCGGCAGGCGAAATGGAAGTTGTGCTCGGCCCCGGCTGGCCCGGCGTGCTGCTGCATGAAGCTGTAGGTCACGGCCTGGAAGCCGATTTCAACCGCAAACAAACCTCAGCTTTTGCCGGCCTTATCGGCAAGCGCGTGGCCAGTGAAAAGTGCACAGTGGTGGATAACGGCACAATGCCGTGGCGGCGCGGCTCCTTGAATGTGGATGACGAAGGCCACTCCACGCAGGAAACCGTATTGATTGAAAATGGAATTCTAAAGGGTTATTTGAGCGACAAGCTTTCCGCAAAGCTCATGGGCATGGCCGATACCGGCAATGGCCGCCGGGAAAGTTATGAGCACATTCCCATGCCGCGCATGACCAACACTTACATGCTGGCCGGCGAGGAAAGTCCCGAGGACATTATTCGATCCGTAAAGCACGGCATCTATGCCGTAAATTTTGGCGGCGGGCAGGTTGATATTACGAACGGAAAATTTGTCTTCTCGGCTTCGGAAGCCTACATGATTGAAGATGGCAAAGTGACCGCTCCCATTAAAGGCGCAACTTTAATCGGCAACGGCCCGGATGTGCTCACGCGCGTTTCCATGGTGGGCAACGATCTCAAGCTGGACGAAGGCGTTGGCACCTGCGGCAAAGATGGGCAGGCCGTGCCGGTGGGTGTAGGCATTCCGACCATTAAAATTGACCGGCTCACGGTGGGCGGGACTGCGAGAAAAGATCCCGGCGGGTTCATGCAATAGCAATCAATGCAGAACTACTAACATTGTCATTCCGAGCGAAGAAGATTATTCGTTTGCGAATGATCTTCACAGTCGAGGAACCTGCTTTACTTAGGGATAGCATTGAAGAGCGGCGATTTGGCAGTTGCTCACCACGTAGAATGCTTGGAACGAATAACGCATGGCTATAGCTCTCGAAAAAAAACCGGCAACTGACCTTAAATCCCTGGCTCAGGACATTGTCCACCGGGCCATGAAGGGCGGCGCAACCGCCGCCGAGTGCGTTATTCGTGAAGGCGATGAATTCTCTACTCTCGTACGTCTGGGACAAGTCGAGCAACTCAAAGAATCAGGGTCGAAGGCCATTGGCGTGCGCGTGTTCAATGGCCAGCGCGGCGCCAGCACCTACTCCAGCGACTTTTCCCGCGATGGCCTGGATCGAATGGTGCAATCTGCCCTGGATCTTTCGCGGATTACTTCGGAAGACCCTTTTGCCGGTATTCCTGAACCCGATCAACTAGGGGCAATCCCGGCCGAGTTGGGCTTGTATTACCCGGATGTCTATTCGCTTCCCAATGAAGACCGCATTAACTATGCGAGACGGGCCGAAAAAGCCGCGCTCGATTACGATGCGCGCATTAAAAATTCCGATGGCGGCTCTTTCGATGCCGCTACCGGCCACAAAGTTCTCGCCAACTCGCACGGATTCGTCGGTGAATACCGCCGTTCGCATTGTTCCGTTGCCGCAGTTCCCATTGCGCAAACCGAAGATGGCGCCATGCAGCGCGATTACTGGTTTTCTTCCGCGCTCAGCTTGAGCAAGCTGGAAAATCCTGAGCAGGTCGGCAAAATCGCCGCCCAGCGCACTCTGCGCCGCCTGGGAGCTCGCAAGGTGAAAACCGCGCATGTGCCGGTAGTGTTCGATCCTCTTGTGGCTGTTTCCATTATCGAGCATATTTTCGAAGGCGTGAACGGCGATGCGGTTTACCGCGGCGCTTCATTTTTGGCGGGCAAGCTGGGAGAAAAAATTGCCGCCGAAGGAGTGACTATCGTTGACGATGGAACCATGCCCGGTGGTTTTGGCAGCAGCCCCTTCGACGGAGAAGGCATCCCCACGCGCCGCACTCTAGTGGTCGAGAACGGCGTGCTGAAGTCATATTTGCTTAACACCTACACTGCCAAGAAACTTGGCTTGCAAACTACCGCCAACGCTGCGCGCGGTCTGGCTGGAACTCCCGGTATCGGTATTGGGAATTACTTTTTGCAGCCGGGCAGGAAAACTCCGCAGCAGATCATTGCCGGAATTCAGGACGGGCTCTATGTCACGGAATTTCTTGGCCATGGCGCGAATCTCGTGACGGGCGATTACTCGCGTGGCGCTTCTGGCGTGTGGATTTCCGGCGGCGAACTTGCTTATCCGGTAGAAGAAATCACCGTCGCTGGAAATTTGAAGGATATCTTTGCCAATATTTCTGAAATCGGCAACGATCTTGAATTCCGCAGCTCCGCCGCCTGCCCTACCATCCGCATTGATGGCCTCACCGTCGGCGGAGAATGACGGCTTCTCCGAATCGAACCAGCTAGACCAGGCCAAGCTAGACCGGACGAGCGGGACCAAACCAGCTGCGCCCACTCAGCCGGGGCAAATCAGCCCTCAGGTACAATTCCCTCATGGACGGGTTGCTTCAGTCATCTTCTCCCCGTGAGCACCAGGATTCCCACTGGCTGCCGATTTTGCTCGGAATTGTCCTGGTTGTGATCGTTGCCGGCGTCTACGTTTTTATTTCACATACCCGGCCCACTCCTCCAGCGCACCCCGATCCTTACGCGTCCAGCCTTAGGCTTTCCGATGTCAAGATGAGCGAGGCGCAGAACTTTATTGGATCAACCGTCACTTACATTGAGGGCGGCATTGCAAATACCGGAAATCAAACCGTTACCGGCGCAACCGTGCATGTTGTTTTCAAAAATTCGCTGGGCGAAGTTGTGCAGGCGCAGGATGTACCCCTCCAGGTGATCGGTCCGAATGGGCTTTATTCGGATGCGAGCAATCTAAGCGCTGCGCCCCTGCTTCCCGGAAAAACCAAAACTTTCCGGCTGACCTTCGAGCATATTTCCTCCGACTGGGACCGCGCTTATCCGCAGATGCAAATTACCAGGGTGCAAAAGAAGTAGGCTCAGAACTGCGCTTTTGCCGCGTGGGTCGCGTTCTTACGGAATAGAGAACCTGTTATGAGCTTTGCAACAGCCGGTCGAGTTCTTCGGCAGGATCGCGGACCGCATGCCTTAGCAAGTTTGTTCCGTAGCGCAAGAGCGTGGAGAAGTTAGTTTGGTACCAGCAGCATTCCATCATGCGCGGAGAAATTCCGCAGAACACCCGTAAATTGGAAACTGCCTGCGGTGAAATGAGCGTCGAAGCCACCATGCGGTGGTTGCCATCGAGGATTGTGAACGGCCCGGAATAGTTCAGGCCAATCAGCAACACGGCGCCATCCGGCCCATGCAGGGAAATATGATTGTGCAAATCCGCGATTTTGGCGATAAATTTATCGTCAACAGCGCCTCTGCTCCGGGTTTTCGCGATGGATTGCACAATTTTCGGAACCGCGAAATCGCCGCTTGCTATTTTTCGCCACTGCGCTCTGGGAAATACCCGCACTTGATTGAGGTCAAGGTCTCCAATCGTCACCTCGGACCATTCCGTGTCCTGTGGCAACTCTCTCCACAGGCCTCCATGCCGTAAACGGAAGAGCGCGCGCCGGGTTGAATTCTCCAGGGCATTGCTGAAATCGGGCGTTTGAACAAGCTTCGCCAGGGTTTTCTGATAACTGGCGAATTCAGGGTGATGAAAATCGGTTTTTAGGAACTCTGCAATCACTTCATCTTCTGGAACGCGGCGCAGCACGGTAAGGCCCGTATAGGAGGAATGTGTCGTTATTTCCTGGGATTGCTTCAATGTGGCAAGAAGAAAAGGCACCGCCACTACTATCAGCAGGCAGGCCATCATGATCACTTGCACCAGGATGACCTGGCGCAGCGATGAGTGAAAGGCATATATGCCCACAATCAGCGCGCCGCTGAACGCCAGTTGCGTCCATCCTGTATTCGCAATCTTGTAGGACATTTCGTAGGCAATCGTCACTACGCTCAATGAATAGATCGTAGTACTTGCCGCATAGAGCGAAAGCAAAGATGACAATGTGTATGTGCCGGCCATTTCAAAGCGTGAGCCGAAAACGATGGCCCAGAGCGAAGGTGGAGAGAGATACAAAGCCAGGGTCAGAATTGAGCCAATGGCAAAAACTAATAGCAGAGATAGCCCCAGAATGCGGTGTCCCTTGCGCTCATGGCTGCGCGCCCCCGCGACAATCGGGAACATCGTGTTGACGACTGCCCAGGAAAGAGAAAATATGACGCGCCCCACCAGCGCCACCGCCGCATAAAGTCCGGCCAATTGCGAGGGAAAGAAATGTTTGACCAAAATAATGTCGCAATTGTTGATGACCACCTGGCCCACAAAGAAAACGATGGATTGCAACCCTTCGCGGAAGGCCACGCGAATCCGCAGCTTCGAGGGCGCGAGCATTGGAGCGCTGAACACCGCTGAAAAATATGCGACAGCTACCGCCGCCGCATTTGCGGCAATCACGCCGGTGACGCCGAGTCCCAGAAAAATCAGCAGCAGCGATCCGCAGAGCCGGACAAATCCTTCCAGCACCAGGTTGATTGCCAGACCTCGGAAGTTGCAGACGCCTTGCAAATAACCGCGCCGGCTTCCCAGTGGCACATAAAAGGCTGCGCCTATGGCCAGCAAATCCACAAGAATGGGGCCGGGCAGCCTTAAATATGCGGTGATCCCATTGCGGAACAACAGCAAGAGAAGCGCCGCCAACACGCCGCATCCCCATGCGCTTCTCTGAAAGCTTCTATATGCCGCGCTTTTTGCCTGCGGCGTTTCCTGCTGCGCGACCAGTTTGGCGGATGTGATCTGGAAGGAAAGCGTGACTGCGGAAATTAAAACCAGCAGCGTATAGACAGCGGTGGCATGCCCGAACCCGCTCGGTCCCAGAAACTGCGCCACCGCGATGTTGTAGGCAAAGTTGAGCAGAGTAACTAGGGACGATCCGGCCAGCAGCACAAAGCTACCGGAAAGCACTCGCCCTTGCAGCGTCTGCGACTCAATCTTCAGGTTCTTGATCAAACGCCAAGGCTCCGGCCCGTAATTTGAAGGAGCTGCGCTCAGAGGATCGCGCGAGACTCCATCTCCCTCCCCTTTTTCCCCCGCTGCAATTACCATCGGCCCAGAACCCCACGGTCAAGCTGGCCAAATATCTCCCCCACGCAGGCCGCCACCGCTGCAACTGCTCTGATGCGGAAATATAGGAAAGAGGCTGCCCACTCCTACGTGTCTGTCGCAGGGGGTTCAGGGGCAGGGAAATAGGGGTAAATGTCAGCACGCGAGGGAAAATTCCACAGCGAGCAGAATGGGACGCCGGGTCTGCATCCCGTTTCCGGCGCTGACGTCTATTGCGCGATTATTGCGAATCGTTGGAATCTACATCCGCGGGAAATGACTTAAACGTCACTTGGCGCGTTTTGGAAGTTTGCTTGCCCCCCGGCCCGGTGCTGTATTCCACGAGCGACCCTTGAATCACGCGCGAACCTTCTTCATCTGGATTCTTCCCGCCTGCATACTGCACCATTCCCGTGAATTCAAACCAGACCCCGTGGACCGTCTTGGTGGTAAACATAAGTTTTTGCCCGTCCAGGGACGCTTTTTTGAAGAATTGATTCAGGAATGCGCCACTATCGCTCGACTCATCTCCATAGCGGGAAATGAAACCGGTCACGCTGCCATCTTCTTCGACTGAAAGTTGCACGAACTCCCCGTCTTTCAAGAAGGTATACATCCCCGAATAATCCGGAGCGTTCGCACCCGCCGTGGCCGGGGGCGGCGTGGAAGACTTGTGCGCACTTTGCGCAATCAAATGCTCTCCTCCCATAAAAAGCGCAAGCAGAGCCGCGAGCAGCACTGGTTTCATATTGGTATTAGAGCACGAAAGAGTCTCGATCCATAAGCCGCGGCTGAGAGGAGCCGTTATAATGGGCCACTGGCCGGTACTCTTTTTCCGTATGAAGTCTGATGCGTCCGTTTTGAAAACCGCAGAGCGAAAGGGCCAGAGGTTCGAGTCTGAATTGCGTCTCCGGGTTGAACTGGAACCGCGATATCGGATTTTCCTCCAGAATTTTTCCGATTTAATCTGGCCCCGCCGCCAGGCTGCTTTGCATCTTTCTTCGCGTCCCAGTGAATTCTGGCCCGACATTTTTGTCGGCTCCGCCTTGCCCTGGCGTGGATTTTTTCAGTCGTGCGGCGTTCATCTGCTGTTCCTCAGCTGCGCCTTGTTGCTGGCCCACTTTCTGCCGCGGCGCACGACCATCACAACAACTTTTTCTTCGCGGGAAGACGTTCTTTACTATTCACCTGCTGAATACTTGCAGCCTATTGATTCCGGCACACGTCCGGTGCCGTCCGCTGCGAAGGGCGGCCCGGAACACTCCCGGCAGACGCTCATTTCCGTTCCTTCGGGTTCTGAAAACCGCCGCCAGACGGTTGTGACCCCGCCGGATGTAAAAGCGAACCACGACCTGAACCTGCCGGATGTTGTTGCCTGGAACCCCATAATCCCAACCGTGCCGCCGGACGCACTCGGGCAGCTTTCCTCCAGTGCCCGTGCTCTTACCTTGTCTCCCCACGTCATTGCGCCGCCTCCGGAGTTGAGTGGCAGTCCCACGCGCCGAGTTTCTATGTTGCAGCCTCACGTGGTTCAGCCCAGCCCTGGGCTGGACAATTTACGCACCCGGGCCAGTCTGGGTCTGCGTCAATTGCAGGTTCCTCAAAGCGCGATCGTTGGGCCGGCGCCCGAGTTGGCGGCAAACCTTTCCGGCAAACGAAGAAATGTACATCTTGGCAATCGGCAAGTGGTCGCCCCCGCGCCGAAGCTGGAAAAGGCGGCAGAAAGAAACATCCTTCCCTTGCAGGCAAGTTTAGGTGCTCCAACGGTGGTCCAGCCCGCGCCGGATGTTGACGCAGATTTTTCCCGCCGGTCCAGGTTGAACCTGCCCCAGCAGGTCGTCGTTCCTGCCCCCAATCTCAATAGCGCTCTGTTATCGGCGCGGCAACGCCTCAATTCGCAGCAGCTTCATTCAGCAAACTCTGTGGTCGCGCCGCCACCTTCTCTGCAAGGTGTGCGCGAGCGGCAGTCCAACCGGCAATTGATTGTGTTAAACGTCCAGCCTCTTGCGCCGGCAAAAGCAGTGGATGTCCGCGTCGCCAACCGGCGCGGAACTTTCGCCGCTACTCCGGAAGGAAAAGCGGGAGCCGCAGGAACACCGGACACAGTCTCCTCCGCTTCCCGGCAAAACTCCGGCCACCAATCCATCGCGGGAGTTCCGCCCGGCATTTACGTCGGGTCTTCTGGAAGTCCAACGCAAACCCGCTCCGCTGAAACCGGCAGCGGAAATGTTCCAGAGAAGAACCCCGTGCTGATGGCGAAAGTCACGCCTCCCCGCGTAGGCGGTACGCAGCGTCTGGCGACAGAAGGCTCGGGAGCTACCGCCCTCGAACGGCAAGTCTTTGGCGATCGTAAGTTTTATTCCATGTCGCTCAATCTTCCGAACTTGAACTCTGTGGGGGGCAGTTGGGTCATTCATTTTGCCGAGCTGAATGGCAACGCATCGGGCGAGGCCCTCCGCAAGAGCGGCTTAATTGCACCGGAAGCCACTCACGAAGTAGATCCCGCCTATCCGCTGGAATTGATGCAGGAACATATTCACGGCACAGTTGTGCTCTATGCGGTGATTCGCAGCGATGGCTCTGTGGGCGGAGTGCGCGTGTTACAGGGGGTTGATGACCGTCTCGATCGCTACGCCTGCGAGGCGTTAATGCGCTGGCATTTTCTGCCCGCATTGAAAAATGGGACCGCCGTGGACCTCGCGGCTGTAGTCAAAATTCCATTTCGCGCCACCCGCGAAAAATCATCCTTCTGATCTTCCGGCGCACAAATCCTATTCCGCGCCCGCCAAGGCCAGCGCCGCCAGCAAAATGCGTTTCAGCCCCAGCTCGCGCCCATTGCAGTCAAACCACTCCTGCAACGTATGCGCGCCGCCGCCTGATCCCCCTCCGCCGATTGCAATCGCCTCGCGGCCCATGGACAAAGGAATGTTGGCATCGGTCGAAGCCCGCTGCACGTGCGCCGTGTTGCCGAGTTGCGCGTCCACGGCATGAATAATCCGCAAGATACGCGCTTTAGGATTGAGTTCTCCTGCCGGGCGGTTCCCAATAGAAATAATTTCGCTGCTCAGCCCCGCCGTTCCGGATGAACCCGCGCCTGCCATTGATACAGATTTCCTGCTCCCCGCCATGCGCGCATTCGATGCCCGCGACTCATCCTGCACGGCAAGAGCAATCGCCTCCCGCAATGCCTCTTCCAGCCGCTCCATCTCGCTCATGGATGTGGAACGGATGTCCACGCGGATGCTTGCCGACTCTGGAATAGAATTCACAGACGTGCCCCCGCGAATTACCCCGACGTTAAAAGTTGTTTTCGGAGAAGTGGGCACCGGAGTCTGCGCAAAGCTCCGAATGGCATGTGCCAGCGCGAGGATTGGATTCGGCGCTCCGAAGTCGCTCCACGAATGCCCTCCGGGCCCACGCATAATGACTTCAAACCGCAAACTGCCCAAAGCCTCAGCCACAATCGTGTCCGCGCCTGCGCCATCGAGCACAATGCTTGAAAGAATAGAATTCCTGTAGCGGGATTCGGTAAAAATATGCCGCATCCCGCGCAAATTTCCCTCGCCTTCCTCGCCGGCATTCCCAATGAATAGAATTGGCAGGGAATGTTCGACTTTGCAGCTTCGCAGCGCGCCTGCAATTGCCAGCAGCGCAGTGACTCCCGCGCCGTTATCGGAAACTCCCGGCCCGTATAGCCGCGATCCCTGCTGCCGTATATTCAGCGGAGTGCTTGCCGGAAAGACAGTATCTATGTGCGCGCTGAGCGTAATGCAATGGCTGGAAACTCCGGGGCGCAGACCCAGCACATTTCCGGCCTGGTCAATTTCAACCTCATCCAGGCCCAGCTCACGAAAGCGGTCCGCCAGCCATGCTGCTCGCGTGGCCTCGCCAAAGGGCGGCGCGGGTACTTTCGCGATTTCCATCTGCCAGAGCGCGAATTGCGGCTCCTGTGCGCGCAGCCACGCAATGGCCGAGCGCACATCAGCACGCGCCGCCAGACGCGCGATCGCCTGTTGCGCATCCTGCTCTTCTTTTCGGCGGCCGGCGGCTTCGGCTTGCGGCGTTAGAGACATAAGATCACCGTCATCTTACAACGCGGGCCTGCCCGCCATTCAGCCGGCGGGAGTAATTTTTACGGCAACTTGGCGGTCTCATTTTTAATCTAACTAATTGGCTGAACGCATGCTCCTTTGGTTTCGCCCCCTGAGCGGAGAGGGCTGAGGTCAAAGGAGCAGCGGTCGGCATTCCTGTTTCCATTTACACTATCTCCATGAAGCTCTCTTTGCGTTTTGCCGCTGTCTTTTCGTCTGTCGCCTTGTGCGTGGTGGCGCTTGCTGCTGGGGCATTTGCCCAGGAAGGCCCCCTCGATACATCGCAGCCCAAGGGCATCACACCGGACGAAATCATTCAGCGCTTCGCCGCGAAAGAGAAACAATTCAAGGAAGCGCGCGACAATTACGCCTATCGCCAGGACGTTACTGTGCAAACTCTCGATGGCGATACCGTAGACGGAGAGTACCGGCAGGTCTTCGATGTTTCCTTCGACGATCAGGGACATAAATCCATAAACGTGGTCTTTGCTCCCCAGTCCACCCTCAACCGGATTTCCATGAGCGAAGAAGATCTCGACGACATTGAGAACCGCCTGCCTTTCGTGTTGACCAGCGATGAAATTCCCGAGTACAGCATCCTCTATGTCGGCCAGCAGCAGGAAGATGAACTGCATTGCTATGTCTTCGACATAGCCCCAAAGCAGATTGTCGGGAAGAAACGATATTTTCAGGGACGCATCTGGGTGGACGATCACGACTTTCAGATTGTGAAGACCTACGGCAAAACTGTTCCTGACATTCGCAAGAAGAAAGAAAACGAAAATCTTTTTCCAAAATTCACTACCTGGCGCCAGTTAATTGACGGCAAATATTGGTTTCCTACCTACACGCGCGCCGATGATGTGCTTCACTTTTCCACGCAGGACGTGCACATCCGCGAGATCGTGAAATACACCGATTACCGGCAATTCAAGTCGAAGGTGAAGATCACCTACGGCGGCCAGGAAATTCCCAATGCTACGCCGCAGGGAAAACCGCAAACTCCGCCAGCCTCCGGGAAGCCGCAGAATTAATTCGTAAGCAAAGCGAATGGCTGTTCGCAGCGGAATTCCAGCTGCGGTTACCGCTAAACTTCCAGTCCGATGGAACGCATCAGTTCCAATCCATTGCTTTTGGAGACAATCCCGGGACGCAGGATGTAATCAAAGTTCAGGCGGCCATCCTTAAGCTCATCCTGGAAATGAACGTTCTCTACGTCGCCTGACCTGTTTCCGCCAATTTCAGTCAGCGCCAGGTCGTGCGTGCTCAGCATTCCAATCGCGCCACGCTTCAAAAATCCGGCGACAATGCCTTCAGTTCCGGCACGGCGGTCATTGGAATTCGTCCCCTGCAAGACTTCATCGAGAAGGAACAGCACCGGGAACCCGCCCATTGTCAGATCGACAATCTGCCGGAGACGCGTGATCTCAGCGTAAAACCGCGAACTTCCTTCCTGCAATGAATCGGTGACGCGAATGCTCGCGCCAACCTGGAGTGGCGAAAGCCGGAGGCCCTGCGCCCGGACCGGCGCGCCTGCCATGGCCAAAACGGTATTAATGCCTACGGCACGCAATAGGGTGCTTTTGCCTGACATGTTGGAGCCACTGACCAGAAGCACGCGCGGGCGCACGCCCAGCATTACGTCATTGCGGACGCAATCCGCCCCCGCGAGCAAAGGATGTCCAATCTGTTTACCTTCAAAACATGCCGCCCCGGTAACAAATTCAGGAAATGGATCGGCGGGGCGCTCATAGCTGTAGGTAGCCAGTGAGACCAGGGCCTCCATTTCTCCCAGAGCAACCAGCCAATGCCTAACGTTGTTTCCGTGCTTGCGGCGCCAGCTTTCGGCAGCGAAAGCGACTTGCACGGAATACAGCAGGGGGACATCAAAAATGCGCAGGAACAAATTCTCGCGGTCGCGGATGCGGCCGGTGATGCTTCGCAAGCGGGCCACCGCCCTCGATGCGGGAATGGAACCAGAGTCAAATTGTTGGCTGAGCGATTTCAGCAGAGGAGTCTGAACTTGCGTGGCGCACACTCGTTCCAATAAAGCTGAGAGAAGCCCCAAGTCTTCAAAAGCATGGTCGGTTTTGTGCAGAATTTCATCCAATCGTTTCCGCAGAGAATAAAAAATCACCGCCTCAATTGCGATTGTCACAAGCAAGGGCAGAACCGTGTCCAATGTCCCCCAAATCACCACGCCCGCTATGGCCAAAGCCGCGAGCAGAGGAGCGATCATCCCCAGCCAGCGCGACCGGAGCTGCGGCGGCGACTCCGCCCACTGCATCAATTCGGCTGGACGCACGCCAACCCGCGCATCCTCACCAGCCACCGCCAAATCTTCGCGAAAATCCAGGAGCTGGCGCAGTTCCGCAATGGCGCCATGACGCGCATGAATCGTTTCCAGGGAAGGCGGAGCTAACAACCAGCCTGCGAGCTTCTCCTCGCCCATGCGCGTGCGCCCGCTGGAGAGCAGTTCGAAGAGGCTGCCCTTCCCGAATAAATCCAGGTCAGCAGCATAAATGTGGTGAGGATCATTGAACCGCTCCCCGGTCTCACCCAAGCCTGCCCAGCGGTCCTCAATACGTGCGATCCCATTCCGGTAAAACGTTACAGCCCGCTCAGCGGAGGCCAGGGCATGCAATATTCTCGTGTGGCGCTCAGCGACGACTATAAAGACGGCCAAAGGCAAGGCCAGCCACCAAAACGAAATCACATGTGCTTTAAAGGCAAACCAGGCAAATACCACTGCAATGATGGCGAGGAGTAAACGGACATTCCCGAGTCTTATGTGTATCGCGGTATGGCGCGCGACTCGCGCTTCACGGGCGCGAAGGCGGTCACTGTATTCCTGTAGAGGAGACAAGTGGTCAGTCAATGGAGGTCTTCAGCCGGAAGTTTCACATCCGCTGTCAGTAGAACAAATACTTACGCCACTTGTCATCCGAGTGGCCCATCAGCCGCATAATATGGCGGCTGGTGTGCAGATTGAACGCGTGCGGCTCGCGCATCAATTTCATTCCTGCTTCCGCAGGAAATTGATTTCCCTTGTGCCGGTTGCATTCGTGGCAGCAGGCCACCAGGTTCTCCCAGGTAGAAGACCCTCCGCGGGAGCGCGGAATCACGTGGTCGAGCGTAAGCTCGCTCGATGCCAACACCTCGCCGCAATATTGGCAGGTATTGCGGTCGCGCAGCAGAATGTTCTTGCGCGAAAGAGCGCGCGTCTGGTGCGGAATGCGGCGGTACTCAAGCAAGCGAATCACGGACGGCACACGCAGCGCCCACCGGGCCGCATGCAGAAAATGTCCATTTTCTTCCTCCGTCATGGCAACGCCCTTCAACACCAGCACAATCGCGCGCCGCGCCGCGCACACGTTGATCGGTTCATACGAGGCATTCAGCACCAGCACCGGAGCATGCAGCACATGTCCATTGGCCCCCTGATGAGGCTCGGCAGAGACCATCGAAGGCGGGATGGCATGCGAATGCGATCTCTCCGGCATGCCTTTTGCCGATTTATGCCCATTGCTCGCCATACTTAACCGACCTGACAAAACTTCACTAGGAACCTGTGGCCGCTAAATCCTCGCTGTCAAGCTCTGGCGCAAAACTGCCCACGCCAAACCCTTGGGCTTCAATCCTCAACGTCCGCGCCACGCTGGCCACATATACCTTAGATGCTCCTGCTTTGCTTAATATTCGCGCACATTCAGCAACCGTCGTTCCTGTAGTTACCACGTCATCAATAAGCAAAACGGTCTGGTTCTGGACTGCCTTGGGATGAGGGACAGCAAATGCCCCGCGCATGTTTTCGCGCCGCTGCGCGCGGGTAAGCCCAATTTGCGATTGCGTGGCCCGGCAGCGCACCAGCGCTTTTTTATTCAACATCCATGTCCGTAGGCCCGCGCTTCCGTTCTTCTTGAGCAAATCCAGGGCGGCCCTCGCAATCATCTCTGCCTGGTTGAAGGCCCGCTGACGGCGTTTGCTCTTGTGCAGCGGCACCGGAACCACCACCACGCCTTCTGCTGGGAGCGAATCTTTTATTCCTTCGATGGCCTCGGCCAGCATGGCGCCCAAAACCTGGGCTACCGGCTTTACCTGCTCATACTTGAGCAGGTGGATCAACTCCCGCAAATTCCCGTTATAGCTTCCGTAAGCTACCGCCTTCGCAAACGGCGGCTCATCCTGGCGGCAGGCACCGCACAGGAGTTTCTCCGGCTGCATGCCGAGCGCATAGGGAGTCGCAATGCTCTCCCCGCAAATGGCGCAAACTTCGCAACTGATGGCGTGAATTTGCGAGAGGCAATCCCGGCAAACCGGCAATCGCGAAATATTTACAAGGGGTTTACGGCAGATTCTGCAATCGGAAGGAAACAACGTGGCAAACAAACTCTCGCCGATACCATTCATCAGCAAGACCAGGGAACGAGCAAAGTGGCCTTTCGGCGCAGCTTTGTTCCCGGAAGTCCGGTTTGGGTCGTCGCTACTGCTGAAGACGCGCCTCCCCCGCCCAGTAATGCGATTTGGGCATCCCTGCCTGGGCGATTCCTATTCAGTATAGCGGCCCTAAGTGGCCAGACGCAATGTGGCTTATTCCCGCCCCGATTGAGCCGATTTGAATAGCACTCAGCTTTTGAATAGCACTCTGCTAATGATTTGTCATTCCGAGCCTTGTCATCCTGATCGAAGTTGATTTCGTTCGCAAAGATCAATGCAGTCGAAGGATCCCTACCGCCTGAGTTCATGTCTTCACGGAAACACAAACCTGTCTTCGCGCCTTTTGAAAAGTACTTCCAACCCACAACTTCCTGTGCAGAAAATCCCGCTTTACTGTAAATTCACTGCAATGCCTAATGCCATTTCTGCGACCGAGCGGGAACTGCTCGTGCGGCGCGCCCAGGAAGCCCGGGCCAACGCCTACGCTCCTTACTCCCATTTTTTTGTCGGCGCGGCGGTGTTGACCGAAAAAGGCAACGTGTATGCCGGCTGTAACGTGGAAAATTCCTCATACCGCGTTACGACCTGCGCGGAGCAATCGGCCATTGCAAATGCGGTGTTTCACGAAGGCAAGAACATGCAGATTCGCGCCCTTGCCGTGACCGCCGGGGAAGATGTAGTCTGCTCTCCCTGTGGCGCGTGCCGCCAGAACATTTATGAATTTGGAACTGATGCCCGGGTTCTTTTCCGTGGCAGCAGTGGGCCCCTCGATTTATCTATTTCCGAACTTCTTCCCGAGGGTTTTCGCCTGAATGACACACGATGAGCAGAACCAAACCATAGACGCCCAGGAAGACGAGCGGCAGCAAAATGGGCAGCCTGAAGACGGGCAGCGGGACAATGAAAAAGCCGGGAAGGAGGAAGAGTCCTCTCCTGTAACCGAACTGTTCAAAGCCATCGGAATTGGAATCTCCCGCTCGACTGTACTTTGCGCTGTACTTGCGGTTTTGATTGTTGCTGGCTATTTTCTGGCCGACTCCAAAATGGCTGGTTGGCGGCTTGCCGCCTTCGTTGCCCTTCTTTTCATCACTCTTATCGCTTTACTTATCTATGTGTTCAAAAAAGGCACAGGCGAACAGGTAAAAGAAAATGCTAAGGCCCTCACATTGCCCGTAACAGTGAGATCCAGCACTCTGGATTTGGCGAACACGCTGCCCGACGAGATCAAGAATGAAATCCGCCGCGTTCTGGAATACGCCGTGATGGACGCAGCAGAAAGATTGTCCCTGCCGCAAAAGCTGGTCCGCGCCAATATATTCGGCGTGGATCATCACAGAATCATGCGCATCCCCCCGGGTTTTACCTACAACATGAATCGGCAAGAAGAATTGACTGTCGCCATTCCGGTTGGCTATGGAAGCACCGGCATTTCCTTTGCCGAGGAAAGCCCTCACATAGCCGTTTTCCGGGAGGATTGGGGAAAAAGCGTAATTGCAGACCATGAGTTGAAAAAAGTCCATCCGGACTTGCGCTGGATCATTTCTATTCCCGTGCTCCTGACCGCTGAAAACGGTGAAAAGAAAGCAGTTTGGACCTTAAATGTAGATGGATTGGTAGAGAAGAGGACTGAGAAGCAGTTGGAGCGCGTTGTGCCCAATTTACTACCGTATAGCGGCGTGATATCGCTTATAATTAATAAGAGCATCGGAGGAAAAGAATTATGAAAATCGCGGAAACTCTTTGCAGGCTTCCCGATGCGGGCAAGAAATTGTTCGAAGTGACCGATATCCAGGCGAAAGATATTTCAGAACCCTCCAAAAACTTCCTGAATTTGGTGCGGCAATTAAAAGGGATTCCCTCCCTTAATACCTTTACCGCAGATGCCTTTGCCGAACAGGTCCGGCAGCATTTTGCCGCGAATGAGAACGAAAAAGTCTAACGGCTCTTTCCTAAGCCCATTGCGATCACATTTAACTTCAATTTGACAAGTCTCCTTTGGGGCCGCTCTGCGCTTCTGCGCGCGGAAGAACTTTTCGAGACCGCTCCGGGTCGGTGCCGTAAACCCAAAGCTGCCAGCAGCTTGCGCTTCTTTCTCCCGAATCGGCTTTTCCACTTATGTTCCACGTGGAACGTTGAGCGGCGCCTTCACCACAAATTATTGCGTTCTTCCCGCATTCAAATCTTTGCTCCACTGCCACTTTGCTTCGCAGGCTTGTAAACTGATTCACACCCGTGCTAAGTTGCGCCGTTCGCATTCCTTCGCGCGAGAGGAAATATCTGCACTCAAAAATTGCGGGCCTTAACTTATGAGCACACCTGAAATCGCCGCTCCTGCTGGATCCAAGATCGCGCATCAACCCTTCGTCCCAGCGCACATGCAAATGCGCGAATTCACTTTGCGCGCGGTGCTGCTGGGCCTGGTCATGACCGTTGTCCTGGGCGCGGCCAATGCGTACCTCGGCCTCCGCGCTGGAATCACCATCGCCGCTACTTATCCTGCCGCGGTCATCGGCATGGCAGTCCTGCGCGTGTGGAAAGGCTCACTGCTCGAAGAAAACATCGCCCGTACCGCCGGCTCCATCGGCGAGGGTGTGGCGGCTGGCGCAATTTTTACCATTCCAGCATTTTTGATGTCAGGCGCATGGTCTTCATTCGATGTCCGCCATGCATATTGGAAATCGGCTGCGTTGATTCTGGTGGGCAGCGTTCTGGGCGTGTTGTTCATCTCTCTTGTGCGCCGCTTCATGGTCGAAGATCCTGAACTGCCCTTCCCGGAGTCGGTGGCTGCATCGGAAATTCATAAAGCAGGACGTCGCGGCGCGGAAGCCGCAAAGTATCTGTTCTGGAACATCGGTGTAGGCGGCGTCGTTTACATGCTTGGCCGCTGGGGACTGTTTGCCGCCGACCGCGATTTTTATCTCAACGTTGGCACCCTGGGGCACAGCCAGGTGAAGCTTCCAACCAAGGCGGGCGCGAATGTTGTTGCCGCCGGCGGAGCCACGACTATAGCTGCTCCATCCGTAAGCCCGGCGTATTTAGGCGTGGGCTACATCATTGGGCTGCGACTCGCCGCGCTGCAATTTTCTGGAAGCGTGCTGGCCTGGGGGCTGATGGTTCCGCTCATCATATTTTTCTTGGGACCGCAGGTTCGACACTATCTTCCTGCAGACACGCCTGACAATTGGGCGGCCATGGCGCAGGCAATATGGAGCGCGATCGTGCGCCCCATCGCCGTGGGCGGCATGCTAGTAGGCGCGGCGTGGACGTTGATCAAGATGGGCAAAAATCTGAGTACAGGCCTGCGCAAAGCTTTTTCCGACATGCGCCAAAGCGCTGAACAGCGATCGCAACTTTCCCGCACCGAACAGTACATGAGCTTCAAATTCGTATTTGCGCTTATAGCGGTGACGTTCGGCCTTATGTGCGTTCTGTACATGTACCTTTCCGGCCTGGTATGGCCTGCCATTCTGGCCGCCGTAATCATGCTTGTGGTGGGTTTCTTTTTTGCGATTGTTTCCGGCAGCCTTGTGGGGCTGATCGGCTCTTCCAACAATCCTATCTCTGGCTTGACGCTCTCTACGCTTTTGATTGCCGCGCTGCTGATGGTTGCGCTGGGCGTCTCCGGGAACTCCGGGGTGGTCGCAGTGTTGGGTGTCGCGGCGGTGGTTTGCGTTTCCTCGGCAGTTGCCGGGGAGCTGCTGCAGGACTTCAAGGTCGGCTACATCTTGGGTGGTACGCCGCGTTCGATTCAGATTGCAGAATTGATTGCGGTTGTCGTGGCCAGCCTGGTGATGTATTTCCCTCTGTTGCTGCTATATCAAGGCAACATCAAAGCTGGCGGCGTGGGCTTTGGCAGCCGCGAGCTGCCCGCGCCGCAGGCAGGCTTAATGGCTGCGCTGGCGATGGGAATTGTAGGCGGCAACATGGCATGGCCTCTGGTTGTGGTCGGGATTCTGTTTGGCGTTGGCCTTATCCTGATGGAAGTGCGCAGCCCCATGCTGGTCGCGGTGGGCATGTACCTGCCGTTTGAGACCACGGCGTCTATTTTTCTGGGCGGCGTGATTCGCGCAATTGGCGACTGGATGGCCAAGCGGAAGGGGCTCAATGCAGCGCAACGGGCCCGCGTGGAAAATGCCGGAGTGCTGACTTCCTCCGGATTGATTGCCGGCGAAGCGGTGCTCGGGTTGTTGTGGGCCGGACTGCAATTTGCCCCCGCGTGGACGCGCGCGCAAATCTTCGCGCATCCGTCATACATTGCGGGCACGGCCGTAATCATCGGCCTGGCTGCGCTGATGATCGGCTTGCCGCTGTTCAGCGCGGGCGATCCGAATGAGCCTGCGCCGCCCACCGCCATCATGTAAACGGAAATCCTGCGGACGAAGAAGATATCTAGTTCGTGTCCGCAGCGAATGTTCTTTTAGCTTTTTCTCCTCATCCTGGGCTTTGTTTCAGCTCTTTCCTGGTTTACTCGCGCATGGTTTACTGGTGCATTACTGCTGAAGATCATGATTGCTGAAAACATCGCGAGAGTGAGGGAGAAGATTGCGGCTGCTGCCCGGCACGCGGGGCGCGATCCCCAAGATATTTTGCTGATGGCGGTGAGCAAGACCGTTTCACCAGAGGCGATTCGAGAGGCCTACGCGGCTGGGGTGAGATTGTTTGGGGAGAACCGTGTACAGGAATTCCAGGCCAAGTCATCCGCACTGGCCAATTTGTCGAGTACGCAATGGCACATGATTGGCCATTTGCAAAGCAATAAAGCCGCAAAGGCAGCGGAACTATTTTCGGCGGTGGATTCGGTGGACTCTCTGCGGCTGGCGGAGAGGCTGAATGCGGCAGCGCAGTCCATGGGAAAGAAAATCCCAATATTGATTGAGATCAATATTGGCGGCGAGGCTGCGAAGAGCGGGCTGCCGCCGGACGGCGGCGAATTAGAGGAAATTTTGCAGGCAGCACCGCGATTGGAGAATCTTTCGATTGACGGATTGATGACGGTGCCGCCATTTACAGAAGACCCGGAACAATCGCGGCCATTTTTCCGGCGCCTGTGCGAGTTGCGCGACGCGATTAATGCGCGAAATCTCCCTGGCGTCTCAATGCGTACTCTTTCCATGGGAATGTCCCACGATTTCTCTGTGGCGATTGAGGAAGGCTCCACCTGCGTGAGGATTGGAACAGCCATTTTTGGCGAGAGAAGAATTTGACCTCGCATTAAGCTGCCCCAAGCAGGAATTTGGAATCGAATACAAGTAACGAGTGCTCAGGGCTGAAGCTCCGGTGTTTTGGGGGCTTCGGGCCCCTATTGGCTTCGTTCCGGGCAGGCTAAAGGCTAGAGCCGTGCCTTCCTAAAGACTGGCTGTGACGAATTCAGGAGAACCGAAAGCTATGGCGAGCTACGCGGATGGCAAACCGAATCCCAATGAGAAGCTGGTGCGCGTGTTCGATTCCGACCAGGAATCAGAGACGATGGTTGTCCGGGGACTGCTGGAGTCGTCAGGAATCGAATGCGATGTAGCCAACCTCGAAGCGCCGCAGGACATTCTGCCCGGTGTTGGTGGGGTTGTGATTCTGGTGCGAGAAGAAGACGCTGAGGAAGCGCGCCGGATTATTGAAGAGAACCGCAGGCCGATTACGGATGGGGCAGAAGACGCTTGAAATCTAATGTGTGGCGATGAGGACTCTTCTGCCACGGCAATATCGAGAGAATTCCTTGAAAACTGGAGCTGCTGTTAAAGTGCAAGGGATCCTTCGACTGCACAATCCCGCGCTGATTGCGCGTGATTCCTTCGCTCAGGATGACAGGTTTGAGAGGTTCTGGATAAAGTAGGTGACTATAGGCCAGCCTCGTGCCGACTGCTTTGCGGCCGGGCCGGCGCGCTGCTTTTCTGCATTATTGCAAGGCGGGCAGAGCCGGGGTCACGGTTTTTCCGTCCAGATAAAAAGAAACCGCGCCTTCGATGTCGGTGCGATAGGTGAACACATGGGCCTCAGCCAGCCGCTCCAGCACTTCGCGCCGCGGATGCCCGTACACATTATTGGCGCCCACTGAAATTACAGCGAACTGGGGATGCACCGCATTCAGGAACTCCGGAATGGTTGAAGTCGCGCTCCCGTGGTGCGCTACTTTCAGCAAGTCGGCGCGAGCGTCTTCCTCCGCAATATGGCGTTCGGCTTTTTTCTCCGCATCGCCTTCCAGCAGCGCGGAAGTGTTTCCGTAGGTAATCTTCATCACCAAAGAAATTTCATTCGCGTTCCGCGCATTTTCCTCGTCCGACGGGCCGGGAGCGAGTATATGAAATACGACTTTCCCTTCTGTAAATTGGTCGCCCTCGGTGTGCGGCACGATGGTGATGCCAAGTTGGCGGGCTTCGCGGAGCAGGCGCTCCATCTCCGGGCCGCGCGTGTTGGCCGCCATCCAAAGCTCACGCGGCTGAAAATTTTCCAGCACCGCCGCCATGCCTCCAATGTGGTCGGCATGAGGATGGGTAATAGCGACGGCATCGAGGTGGCTGATGCCGCGCGACCAAAGATATGGCGAGACGACTTCTTCTCCCACATCGAAATCCGAATGTGCCCATTGCGGCAGGCCGCCTGCGTCCACGAGCAGCGTGTGACCTTCGGGGAAAACAACCAGCAGTGCATCTCCTTGTCCCACATCAATCGCGGTGACTTCGAGCGCGCCCCGCCTAAATTGCGGGGGCGCGGGGACGGCTGCGATCCACAATGCGCTCAAGCCCATGATCGCGACGCCGGCAAAGCAATGTGCGAGCCGTTTTCTGGCCAGCAGAAGGGCCACTGCAATGGCCGAAGACGCGGCGAGGACCACAAGCAAAGAGGGTGTCGCCACTCTGGCATCGGAGATGCGAAGGCCCCCGAAGAGACGAATGGCATGAGTAATGCCTTCCAGCGCCAAGCCCGCAACGAAGGCAGGGAGTTTTGCCAGCAGAATGGAGAAATAGCCGATAAAAACTGCAAGCACGGCGGCGGGCATCATAATTTCCATAAGGGGCAGGGAAAGGAGGTTCGCGCCCATGGCGGTGATGGTGACGCGGTGAAAATAATATGCCATGGGCAGGGCCAAGCCGATTTGCATGAGGGCCGAGATAAAAAGAATTTCAAAGCCAGCGAGCAGAAACCGGAAAGAAAATGCGAGCAGCGGCAGGACGCGCGGCCCAAGCGCCGGTTGCAGCCTTTGCGCAAGCATGCGCAGATCGAGGCGAAATTGCGCCACTGGCGGCGAGAGATGAGCGTCATACGCAGTGGAGGCAAGTTGCCGCAATCCACGCAAAAACGGCTGCGAGGTGCGGTCGAGCACCGGCATGCCGATGCCCGCAATCAACAGGACGCAAAGGAACGTCATCTGGAAACTCGCGCCAAAAAGGGCGCGCGGGTCGGCCACGAGCACCCCGAGAGCGGCAATGCCAATGGCGTTAAGCATGGAACGCTCGCGATACAAAAGCCGTGTTCCTAAAAACAGAATGAGCATGAGCGTGGCGCGCCAAACGGGCGGGCCCACATCGGTGAGAATGGCATAGCAAACAATCAGGAGAACGGTGAAAAAGCCGGCGGCAACTTCATTAAGCCGCAACTTCCGAAAGACCCAGAAGACCACATAGGCGAGAATGCCGACGTTCATGCCGGAAACTACCAGCAGGTGGTAAGTCCCGGTGCGCTGGAAGTTGATTTTCGTAGGCAGTGTTAGAAAGCTTTCATCGCCCACCACCATGGCGTTCATGAGAGCGGCTTGCGCTGGCGGCCACAGCCGCTGAATTTTGGCGATGATGCCGGAATGAACGCGGTTCCGCCAGAATTCCGCGCGGTTGCCGCAGAAACCGGGGAGCAGTTGTACGCCTTCCCATTTGGCGGAGCCGACCGCCGCAATTGCATGTTGCGAAAGATACTCCCGGTAATCGAAGACGCCGGGGTCGCGGTAATTGTGCGGTACGGAAAGCTTGCCGAGAAATTGAATGTGCCGGCCGTAGTGAAGGTTTGGCGGCAGGGAAGCTGAGCTGGAACTTTTAGCATAAATTCCCAGGCGGACCCCGGCGCGAACGGGATAACTCGTTCCGGCTTTCTGAACTTTTTCCGTTTCAACATCCAGCAATTGGCGGAATTCTCCGGGGCCATGCTCTTCCCAGGCACCTTCTTTGGTTACGTGAGCGGTGACCAGAATTTCCTGATGAGTGGCAAAGGGCAGAATGCCGTGGCCGGGGTCGGCAGGGCGGAAAATCTGCATGATGATCGCGGCGGCGGCGAACACGCTGGCGAGAGCAAGAGCACGCGAGAAAAGAGCGCGGCGGCGAAGGAAGTAGCTGCCGAAGGCGGCAAAGGCCAGGCCGGAGAGAATCCACCACATCGCTGGCCGCCGGCAATAGAAGCTGAAGAAAAGGCCAGCCGCATAGGCGAATGCGGCCCAGAGTAAAGGCTGGCGGGTGCGCACGGCTTCCGGATTCGCCGGGAACGAGGGCTGAAATTCGTTCAAGGTTGTGGACCTGATTTGCGAAGGACGGTTTAGCGCGCCAGATGGAGAACAGTTTCCATGTGGTAGGTCTGAGGGAACATATCTACCAGATGGGCCTGCGCGATACGGTACCCGGCAGCAAGCAAACGCCGCAGATCGCGGGCCAGCGTAGCTGGGTCACATGAAACATAAACCATCTGCCGCGGCCCCAGCTCCACGAGCGCTTCTGTTACGCGATCGCCAAGCCCGTTCCGCGGCGGGTCTACGATGACCACATCCGGGCGTAGATGCTCCTGTTTTTTGCGTTGCTCTTTATGTTTGGCCAGGTACTGCTCCGCCGTGGCGCGAATCACCTTCACGTTCGGCGGAGAATTGTAGCGGAGATCGGAGTGCGAGGTCGGTGATGGATCAACCGCGATCACCTGTGCAAAAGTGCAGGCCAGCACGGTGGAAAAGAGTCCAGAGCCGGCGTAAAGGTCGAGCGCCAGTTGGCCGGAGAGGCCGGAGGTGACGATTTCGAGCAGCTCGCGGATGAGATGGCGGTTTACCTGGAAAAAAGCTCCCGCGCTAACCTGATATGCGGTTTCAGCGGATACACGGTAGGTGAGATGCGTAGTTCCTGTGGAGGCGGCCATGACTTCTTCACGCTTTACCGGATTCTGCTGAAAAACGGACACTCCTCGAATCGGGGGAAAGTTTGAACGCAAAGCTTCGGCCCAGCGCATCGTTTCCGGAATTGCGCTGGATGGAGCGCAGTGGATCTCGACACACAGTTCGGAATCTTCTGCGTTGGCGAATAGCTCAAGTTCCTGTATTCCAGTGGGCGTGTTATTTTCCCGGCCGAAAGTATGGATGGCTTCAATGGCCCGGTTCAGCAGAGGGGAACTGATCGGGCATTGCTGAATGGGCATAAATTCATGCGAGCCGAAGCGGTAATAGCCCAGCGCGAATTGCGGCGCGGTTTGCGCTTTGAGGCGGGTGCGGTTGCGGTAGTTCCACGGCGGCGAGGCGTGCGCCTGCAAGGGAACCTGCAGCTCAAGTTTTGCCAGGCGGCGGAAATTTTCCCGCAGAACTTCTGATTTAATTTGCAGTTGATGATCGTAGTCCGCGTGTTGGTAGTGGCATCCGCCACAGCGCTGGAAATATGGGCATAACGCTGCAATGCGCTGAGGAGACGCTTGCAGCACGCTCTCAAGCCGCGCGCGGGCGAACCCGGACTTTTCTTCGGTGATGATGGCGTTGACCTGCTCACCGGGGAGGACGAATGGCACGAATACGGCCTTTCCTGCGGCTGCTTCATTGGCTGGAATGCGCGCCAGGCCTTCCCCGCCATACACGAGTTTTTCGATCGTAAGTTCCAAGATTTTCCGGTGATCCAAACGCCAGTGCGGGTCTGGTCGCAATTTACATGTAAAACAAGCTTAAACGCGGCAGGCGGTACGTTTCCAGCAGCTTCTTTTGCAAATATTGCTTTTGCAACTGGTCTATTTGCGAGGCAATCATTTTGCCGCGATAGGGGGCAAGCTCGCGGTCGGCGGCGGCGCGGACTTCGATGATATCGTCATCTGGCGTGGCGGCCAGCAGTGCGGCAAACAATTTTTCTTCCATGGCGGTAAGGCGGCGCTCCAAGTCTTCCAAACGGGCAGGCGTGGCGGCAGATTCCAGGCTGGAGGCGAGGTCCTTGAGATTTTTTGCCGCATCCGTGGCCACAGTTTTTGGAGAAATCGTCCCGCCCTGGGGCAGCCCGGCGGATTCAAGCTGAGCGGCGTTCCGGCGAAGAAATGCCGCAATTTCGGAACTCTGAAACGCTGCGGGCTTTTCGCCGGCTTCTCCTTCGCGGAGCGCTCCCACCGCTGCTTCTTTCATTTCTTCTGCGGCGGCCAGAACTTCCTGCGCGCAGTAGGCAAGGCTGTTGACCTTGCGGGTTTTGGAAGGGCGGCTTGCGTAGTGGTCGAATGCGGCGTCAATGCCGCGCAGCACTGCGGCGAGCGGAATCCCCGCATCCTTCCAGGTCTCTATGAGCGCCCAATCAAGGGTAGAAAGCAGGAGAATCGTGCCGCGGCGGCGCTGGAACTGCTCTTCTACCTCGGTGAAATAATTGAAATAATTTTCCACGATTTAATGCGACCGGGACTTGCCGCTGGGCCAAGGCTTGGCGGGAATTTGTTTCGCGGAGACCGTTTTCGCCGGGAGCGGTTTCTCAGCAGAAGATGATTGCTGCGCAGTGGCGGCTGCCGTTGTGACGCTTTTCACCGCAGGCTGCCGGGCAGGCTTTGCGTTGGCATTCCGTTCCCAGATGACGCGCAGGCCTTGCAGGGTCAGAAACTCGTCCACGTGCTCGATGTATTGTGAGCCTGGACCGATCAGCGAGGCCAAGCCGCCGGTGGCGACCACTTTTGTATCGTTGCCCATCTCATCCAACAGCAATTTAACAATTCCATCCACGAGAGAAAGATAGCCATAGTACAAGCCGGATTGCAGGCTGCCGACAGTGTTGCTGCCAATGAGCTGAGCGGGTTTGCGGATATCCACGCGGGGCAGGCGGGCGGTGCGGGCAAAGAGCGCCTCGGCGGAAATCCCAATGCCGGGGCAGATAATTCCGCCCTGATATTCCCCGCGCGGCGAAACACAATCGAAGGTTGTGGCCGTACCAAAATCCACCACAATGCAGGGTCCGCCGTACTTTTCAAATGCCGCAACGGAGTTCACGATGCGGTCGGCGCCCACCTCGGCCGGATTGTCGTACAACACAGGCATTCCGGTTTTCACTCCGGGTTCAATGAACAGCGGTTTCTTATGGAAATAGCGTTCGCAGACCTGGCGCAAAGTTGAATCGAGCGGCGGCACGACGGAAGAGATGATGATGCCGTCAATTTCCGAAGCCTGCAGCGATGCCATGGAAAAAAGCTGCCGGAAGACGACGCCATATTCGTCGGTGGTCTGGCGGACGATGGTAGAAACCCGCCAGTTGGCCACCAGCAAATCATAATGCGCCGGAGTGCCGGCGGCGCTGCGCTGCGGATGCAGGTTCGTGGCCTTGGCGAAGACTCCGAGCACCGTGTTGGTGTTGCCTACATCGAGAACCAGCAGCATAAGTTGTGATCCCGGCGCTTCTGATTTTGAATGGGCGATTGCCGCCGTCGTCCCGCTGGCGAATTCCAAACTCCAGCGTGTCAATTTATTCAATCTGCTTATCGAACAAGATTATCAAACCGCGCGAATAGAGCCGCTCAGGACCAACCGAATGCCGTCGGGCGTATGCACGCGAAGAAATCCGCGGTCATCGAGCCCGTAGGTGGTGCCGTGGTAGCCGCCATTTTCTTCGACGTAAATCTTTCGTCCCTTTACGTAGGAAGACCGCTCCTGGAACCTTAGTAAAACCGACTCCCGCGCGTTGGGCCGTTCGAGCAGCGTCCGGTATTCCTGGTCGAGTGATTTTAACAAAGCGGCGCAAAGCTCCACGCGCGACCACTCTTTGCCCGTGGCCAGTTGGAGGGAGATGGCAGAATTTTGCAGCTCGGGAGGGAACGTGATCTGGTTAACGTTGATTCCAATTCCGATTACGATGTGGCGGACGCGGGTCGCCTCGGCGGCCATTTCCGTCAGAATGCCGCATACCTTGCGGCCCCCGATCAAAAGGTCGTTGGGCCATTTCAAATCCACAGGCACGCGGAAACTCTGAATTGCGGCCTGAACAGCCAGCCCGGCCGCCAGGGAAAATACCAGCGCCTCAGAGGGCGGCATGGCCGGGCGCAAGATGACCGAACAATAAATCCCCGAAGAGCGCTGTGAGTTCCAGCTATGGGAGCCGCGCCCGCGGCCTGAAGTTTGCTGCTCGGCCAAAAAGACGCTGCCCTCAGGCGCGCCGGCGGCGGCGGCTTCAAGCGCAGTAGTGTTTGTGGACCCAATACGGTAATAGTGATGAATAAAATGGCTGAAGATTGTGCCGCGTATCAGGGGCGCGACAATTTCCGGCAGCAGCAGGTCCGGTATGGAGCGCAGGCGGTAGCCCGTGGCCGGACGGCCTTCGATGGAGACTCCATAGTGGCGCAACTGCTGCACCAGCCGCCACACTTCGGCACGCGTGGCCCCGATTTCGGCGGCGAGTTTGGCGCCGCTGATGACCATCGTGGAGTAATTCGAGAGTACGCGGACAATCTGTCCCAAGCGGGCGTCGGTTTGTTGCGCCGGGCGGTTGGTTGCAGCGCGGCGTGACAAAGTTCTTTTGCTTTTAGAAGTAATGCCCGAATTATCGGTTACCTTGCACGAAACAGCAACGGCAATGGACGGTTTTCCTCTTGATAGTTCCTAAATGAAACCTGGCGAGATGATCTAAGTTGTTTAGAGCGTGCACAGTCGCGCATTGTGCGCTTGTCGTTCGTAGCGCCGGCGTCCCGCCGGCTGAACACTGAATTCAACTCTTGCCGCCGGGACGGCGGCGCTACTTGCCCATGGTGAGAAGTTAAACCGGCGCGACGCGCAGGCTCAGGTCCACGGCCTGCACGGAATGGGTGAGCGCGCCCACGGAGATGAAATCCACGCCGGTTTGGGCGTAGGCGCGAACATTTTCCAGCGTGATTCCGCCGGAGCATTCGAGCGGCAGGCGGCGGTTCTGGGTGGAACAGAACTCCACCGCGCTCTTTACCTCTTCCACACTCATGTTATCGAGCAAAATTGCCTCCGCGCCGTACGCGATGGCTTCTTCCAGCTCCTTCCGGGTGCGCACTTCAATTTCAATAGGCTGGTTGCCCCGGCGGTTTTTGTGGGCACGTTCGAGCGCGGGAGCAATTCCTCCGGCGAGCGCAATGTGATTGTTCTTGATGAGCACCCCGTCGGAGAGGTCGAGACGGTGGTTCTGGCCGCCGCCGCAGCGGACGGCATATTTTTCAATGGCACGCAGGCCGGGTACAGTTTTGCGCGTATCGAGAATGCGGGCCTTCGTACCCGAAACCGCCTCCACATATTTACGGGTGGTGGTGGCGATACCGCTCATCCGCTGCAGAAAATTGAGGATGACCCGCTCGCAGGAAAGAATGACCCGGGCATTGTGCTGAATGACCGCAACCGACTGCCGGGGATGCAGGCGCACTCCGTCAAAAATTTCCTGATGAGTGGTTACTTCATAGTGGCTGGTGACTGCTCCATCAAGCGTGGCAAACACATCCAGAATGCGAGCCACGCATCCGATGCCCGCAAGAATGCAATCCTGCTTGGCAAGGATGGTCGCCGATGCCCGCTGGTTGGAATCAATGCAGGCATAGCTGGTCGCATCGCGCGTGGCCCGGTCTTCGAGCAGCGCGTTCTCCAGGACGGCGGTAATGCGGCGGCTATTCCAGTCCATAATTTTGCGGTCTTGCAGACAGCTCTCCGGCTGCCTTACATTTATTTTAGCTGCGACAAACTCAACTGCGACTTTTCGCGAAGAATCTTCAATTCTTCCGCGCGCCTGCGCAGCCCTTCCACCACGTGCGCGGGGGCTTTGGATAGAAATCCTTCGTTGCCCAATTGACGCTGGCCATTAGCCATCTCTTTTTCAATCTTTTCCAGTTCCTTTATCAACCGCTCGCGCTCGGCGGCGATGTCAATTTTCTTTTCATAGATTACATGTACATCGAATCGCGCCGTGCTGCGCGTGCTCGGCAGTTTCGTCAGAGACTCTTTCGAAAACGTAACAGCGTCCACATTCGCAAGCCGCTCCATTGCGCTCTGGTTTTTTTCAAGCAGCGAACGCACGCTTGAATCGACGGTAAATATCTGGATAGGAACCTTTTGTTTTGGTTCGACCTTCAACTCCGCACGCAGATTGCGGACGTTCACAATCAGTTCTTGCAGAATGGCCATTTCCATTTCCGCTGCTATATCAATCTGCTTTTCGTCTGTTAGTGGATATGCCGCCAACGCAATGGACTTTAGGGCAGGCTCGCCATTCTGCATTGAATGCCAGATCTCTTCTGTAATGAACGGCATAACCGGATGTAGAAGCCGCAACGAAGCTTCAAACAAGTTCACAAAATTCGAGCAAGCTCTACTGGCAACTTCTTCTTCACAATTCAGTCGTGGCTTGATTAGCTCCAGATACCAGTCGCAGAATTCACCCCAGAAGAAATCATAGATACGGTTGGCGGCTTCGTGGAATCGAAAAGTTTGCAATGCATCGTTCACATCTTTGGCGGTGCGATTGAAGCGTGAAAGTATCCAGCGGTCTTCGAGAGTATCTGCTTTAAAACCAGCAACTCCAACATGAAGGATATTGGAGTCGGCCCCAGTTTCTATCCAAGGAGTGCGGCCCTTGATCCGCTCCACATTCATGAACATGAAGCGCGCGGCATTCCAAATTTTATTGGCGAACGCGCGATAGCCCTCCGTCCGGCTTTCGTTGAATGCGACATCAGTTCCGGGAGCGGCCATGGCAGCCAAAGTGAATCGCGTCGCATCGGTACCGAAACGCTGAATCACATCCAGCGGATCAACCACATTTCCCTTGGTCTTCGACATTTTCTGCCGGTCGGCGTCGCGCACCAGCATGTGGATATAGACATGACGAAACGGTACGCTGTCGTTCTTCGCGTCGCCATTCCCGCTTGCAGCTTTCACCGCCGCATCCTGTTCGTGCCCTTGCATGAAGTGGCAGCCGAACATAATCATGCGCGCCAGCCAGAAGAACAGGATGTCAAAACCTGTGATCATCAGCTGGTTCGGATAAAACACGTCAAGATCGCGCGTCTTATCGGGCCAACCCAAAGTCGTGAAGGGCAGCAATCCGGACGAAAACCATGTATCCAAAACGTCTGTGTCCTGCTTCAATTCCGCGCTGCCACATTTCGTGCACTTCGCCGGTTCTTCGCGGGCAACGATCGTTTCTTTGCACTTCGAGCAGTGCCACGCAGGAATGCGGTGTCCCCACCACAATTGGCGCGAGATGCACCAGTCGTGGATGTTGCGCATCCAGTTCAAATAAATCGTGCGGTAATTTTCCGGAACAATCGTGATCTCGCCCGACTCCACTGCCTCAATGGCCTTTTCCGCCAATGGTTTGATCTTGATGAACCACTGCGTGGAAAGCCGCGGCTCGATTACCGTTCCGCAGCGGTCGCATTTACCGATAGCGAGCGTGTGCTCTTTTTCTCCAACCAGAAAGTTCCCCGCGGCCAAATCTTCCAGCACGCGTTTGCGGGCGGCATATCTATCTAACCCCGAATACACTCCCGCATTCGAGTTCATCACCGCGTGTTCGTCCATCAACTCAATTTGCGGCAGGTTGTGACGCAGGCCAGCCTGAAAATCGTTGGGATCATGCGCTGGCGTCACCTTCACCGCGCCTGTGCCGAACTCCGGCTGCGCAAGTTCGTCGGTGATGATCGGGATTTCGCGGTCCATCAGCGGCAGCAAAACTTTTTTGCCGTGCAGGTGCTTATATCGCTCGTCTCTTTCATTCACAGCGACGGCCGTATCACCCAGCATTGTTTCCGGCCGCGTGGTAGCGACGGTGATGAACTCATCGCTTCCGGGCTTTGTTCCGATGACGGGATAACGAATCTCCCACAGCTTCCCGCCAACTTCTTCATGCTTCACTTCGAGGTCGGAGATCGCCGTTTCGCAACGCGGGCACCAGTTCACGATGTACTTGGCGCGATAGATCAGTCTGTTTCCGTCTTTGTCCTTTTCTTCGTATAAACGGACAAAAACTTCGCGCACGGCGCGCGAAAGATTTTCGTCCATGGTGAAGTATTCGCGGTCCCAGTCCACCGATGCCCCGAGCCGCTTCATCTGGCTGGTGATGTTCCCGCCGTACTGCTT
>JAICKN010000168.1 GCA_025927855.1 Terriglobales bacterium | reverse complement strand
CAAATTATGATGAGCCGCACAGGCCGTTCCGAGATCGCCTAAGAGTTTCAAGATTGCTTCTTGGCAAACTCCCGTCATGCGAGTGATAGACCGGACGCTGTTTCCTTCCACTATCATCCCTACAATTTGTGCCCGTTTCTCTTTGCTTAGCCGATTCATGAGAATCATTATGCATGACCGCTCAAGCATAAGTCAAGAGAAATTTGCACTGGGGGTTAAAATCAAACCTTGTCACTACCGTACGCTTTGACAAGTTCAAGAGACAACCCCAAACTTATCTCTTCGGTTTCGCCGCGGAAGGTTCATGCCACAGTGCTAAAATGAGTTCACATCTCAGGCAAGCCGCGCGCATTTAATGTGGCTGGCAAAGGTTCTCGGTAAGATGTTCAAGCGTTTCCCAGGCGCGACGTATTGGTTGCTGCTCTTTATTAGCTCCAGCAGCGCATTTGCGACCACTGCCAAACACCCGAGGAAACACCAAGCCGCAAAAGCCGAGCCTGTTATCACTCCAGCGCCGCCGCCGACACCCGCGGCTTTGCAGCAGATCACCTTGCAACAAATGCCCGCCATGCCGGCGCAGGTGCAGTACGCAAACAAACAGCTCACCATTACGGCGCGCAATTCCACCATGAGCGATATTTTGGCTCAGGTGAAAAAGCTGACCGGCGCATCCATGGATTTTCCGCCGAACGCTGCCGAACGCGTGGTGGGGCAGTTTGGCCCCGGACCTGCCCGCGAAGTGCTCGCCTCGCTTCTCGACGGGACAAACTTTAACTATGTGTTATTGGGATCAGCAAAAAATCCAACCGGCGTTGACCGCGTAATTGTCACCGTGAAACCGACAGGCCCGGAAGTTTCGCGTCCTGCCCAGCCAAATATCGCCCAGCAGGATGAATCCGAGCAGGAAGGGCTGGGAACCGCAGATGCGGACCAGGACCAAAATTTAGAGAACCCTCCGCCTGATGACCAGGCGCAGCAACCCTCTAGTGATGCGGACCAGAACGCCCCGCAGGGCCCAAAAACTCCGGAGCAACTCCTTCAGGAATTGCAGCGGCAGCAACAGCTCCAGCAGCAGATGTTGCAGCGCCGGCAACAAACGCAGCAGCAATAACTAAGTCGCTGGAGTGTAGTGAATCAACCGCAGGAAGCTGGAAAAGGCGCGTTTTGATTAGTCGCCGCTGGCGTGGGTTTGGCTGGGTACCAATATTGGAGCAGGGCCAAGGCCTGAACTGGTGCGCGGCGCCATGCTGTGCAGAATACCGACAATCAGCGCGTATGCTGAAAAAATTCCAAAACCCAGCATCGTTATGATTGCAAAAAGAAGAATAAACGCGCCCATTACGCCGTTCACCGGATTGCCGTCCTTTCAGATGCCGGGCGGCTCTCTCCGGTTTGTTCCGGGAGATAACACCCGCGAAATGCCCACTTTACTCGCGTTGACGCTTGCTGCTAATGGCAACTAAGATACGTGAGTAAAGTTGCGCTCTTTCACTTTCCACCATTTAAGGAAAGCCGTCCACGTTACGGAAGGACAGTTTTTCGACCGGTTTGCAGCGGTGTACATGGCAATTACTAAGATTTCAGTCCGGGGCGCCCGGCAGCATAATCTGAAAAACATTGATCTCGAAATTCCCCGTAATAGCCTGACGGTAATCACAGGGTTAAGCGGATCGGGCAAGTCTTCCCTCGCTTTTGACACCATATATGCCGAAGGACAAAGGCGTTACGTGGAAACGCTTTCCGCCTATGCCCGGCAGTTTCTCGATCAAATGGAGCGCCCGGACGTGGACTCAATAGACGGCCTCAGCCCGTCTATTTCGATCGAGCAAAAAACCACCAGCCGCAGCCCGCGCTCAACCGTCGGCACCATTACGGAAATTTACGACTATCTCCGTCTTCTATTCGCCTCGATCGGCGTGCCTCACTGTCCGCAATGCGGCCAGCCCATCTCCCGCCAGTCAGCCGAGCAGATTGTGCAGCATGTTCTCTCGCTAAGCCCGGAAGACCGGGTCATGGTCATGGCGCCCATTGTCCGTGGCCGCAAGGGCGAATTCAAAAAAGAGATGGAGAAGCTGGTGCAGCATGGCTTTGCGCGGGCACGCGTGGATGGCGAGATCGTCAGTTTGGAAAACGGCATCGAGCTGGACAAACGAAAAAACCACACCATTGAAGTTGTCGTAGACCGCCTGCTCGTAAAGCCCGGAATTGAGCACCGCCTGGAAATGTCGGTAGCGCTGGCCATGAAACTGGCGGGCGGGCTGGTTCAAATTGCCATCGTTGGCGGCGAAGAACGGCTTTACTCTTCGCGTCTCGCCTGCCCTGATTGCGGTATTAACGTGCCGCAACTGGAGCCACGTTCGTTCTCGTTTAACAGCGCGTATGGAGCTTGTCCCGAATGCCACGGCCTGGGCAGCCGCTATGATTTTGACCCGGCGCGGCTCATCAATGACTGGTCAAAGCCTCTGCTCGAAGGCGGCCTGGGGCCCGGATCGGCTTCGCAGAACTTGATCAATCAAATTCATCTTGTCGCCGCAGCTCATGGCTTCAAGTTGGGCACTCCCGTCGAGCAATTGCCGGAGAAAATCCAAAATCTGCTTTTCTATGGAGAATCCGGCAAGAACGGTAAAACTGGCTTCCTGGGCATTATTGCGTATCTCAAAAACACCATGCAGGAGTCTCCTTCGGAAACTTATCGCGACTGGCTCATGGATTATATGTCAGCGACCGAATGCCCGGCTTGCAAAGGCAAGCGGCTGCGCCCGGAAAGCCTGGCCGTGAAAGTCAGCGGCCTCTCCATTGCCGAATTTACTGGCTTATCCCTGAGCAAAGCTCTCAAGATCGCGAACGGAATTCATTTAAGCGGGCGCGAAGAGCAAATTGCCGGGCGCATTGTGCATGAAATCGTCGAGCGCCTGCAATTCCTGAACAATGTCGGCCTGAATTATCTTTCACTCGATCGTTCCGCCGCGACGCTCTCCGGCGGCGAAGGCCAGCGCATACGGCTGGCCACGCAAATAGGTTCAAAGTTGCGCGGAGTGCTGTATGTGCTCGATGAGCCTTCCATCGGATTGCATCACCGCGACAACCATCGCCTGCTGACGGCGTTGGAGGAGCTTCGCGATCTGGGCAATACCGTTCTGGTCGTGGAGCATGATGAAGAAACCATCCGCCGCGCCGACTACGTAATTGACCTCGGCCCCGGCGCAGGCCGCCACGGCGGAAATCTGGTGGCTCGGGGAACGCCGGAAGAAATCACCCACATTCCCGGCTCGCTCACCGGAGCTTACATCTCCGGCAGAACGCAGATTCAGATGCTGCCGGAGCGCAGGCCAATGAATGGCGCGGGCATCACGATTCTCGGCGCGCAAGAGAACAACCTCAAAAGTTTGAATGTCACCTTCCCGGTCGGCGTCATGACGGTGATCACCGGAGTTTCCGGCTCCGGCAAATCCACATTGGTAAATGACATTCTGTACCGGGCGCTGGCGAAAAAGCTCTACCGCTCGCGCGAAGAGCCCGGCAAACACAAAGCAATTTCGGGCATAGAAAATATTGATAAGGCCATCCGCATAGACCAGTCGCCCATTGGCCGCACTCCGCGCTCGAACCCGGCAACTTATACGGGAGTGTTTGGTCAAATCCGCGATCTCTTTGCCATGCTGCCGGAGTCACGCGAGCGCGGCTACAAACCGGGCCGCTTTTCATTCAACGTGGCCGGAGGGCGCTGCGAGGCATGCCAGGGCGAGGGCCAGCGCCGCATTGAAATGAATTTTCTGCCCGATGTTTACGTGCAATGCGAAGTTTGCGGGGGCAAACGCTACAACCATGAGACGCTGACAGTGAAATATAACGGCTACTCCATTGCCGATATTCTGGAGACCCCCGTTTCGGACGCGCTGCCAGTGCTCGAAAACATTCCCCAAGTCCGGCAAAAGTTACAGACGCTCGTGGACGTCGGCCTTGGCTATATTCATCTGGGCCAGTCTTCGGTTACGCTCTCCGGGGGGGAGGCGCAGCGCATCAAATTAGCGCGGGAACTGAGCAAGCGGCAAACCGGGCGAACTTTGTATTTGCTCGATGAGCCAACCACCGGGCTGCATTTTGATGACGTAAAAAAACTGCTGGATGTTCTGCACCGGCTTACTGACCTGGGCAACACCATTATCATCATCGAACATAATCTTGACGTCATACGGAATGCCGACTGGATCATTGACCTGGGTCCGGAGGGCGGTGAAGAGGGCGGCAGAGTAGTCGCCCAGGGGACGCCCGAACAGGTGGCGAGGGTCAAAAAGTCTTATACCGGGCAGGCGCTGGCCCAGTACTTTGCTTCGCAGTCTCAGGCTTCGCAGTCTCAGGAACGAAAAGCAACCGGTTCTTAAGAGATTCACCCTGAGATACTCAAAAATAGCTGCTTCATGTACATTCAATAAATATATTTTCAGGACGCATATACAAATAGAAAGAACCAGCTTGCCATTCGAACACAATCCACCGCCGGGCGACTTCCCGCAGCCGCAAGCCGGGAATGACTCAGCATTCGATCCTTCGCAGCTGGACAATACTCACGGCGAAGCACAATTTGCAGCGCCGCAAGCGCCTCTTCCCAACTCAAAGCCCCCGGTTGAGAATCCGCCGTGGACGGGTTGGGATGTCCTTCAAATTGTGGTTCTCACGGTTTTTGTCATCGCAGTGTTTGTCGTGATTGCCGTATATGTGGCGCACCGCGTCCTGTATCCCCATCTCCCCGTTGTGGAAGTCGCGCGCATGCCCCTGGTGAGCGTGATTCCGCAGATGCTGGCTTATCTGGTCATTCTTGGATTCATGGTTTCCATCGTGAAACGCAGGCCCGGGCAAAGTTTCTGGAAACGGCTCCCATGGAATTGGCCATCTGTTTGGATCTCATATTTATTGGGAGGCGTGGTGCTTTCGTTCGCGCTGCAAGGGTTGGCCCATTTCCTCCCCATGCCCAAAGAGCTTCCTATTGACCGCTTTTTTTCCACCAGCACGGAGGCATGGGTGCTTTCCCTGTTCGGCGTGACGCTTGCGCCCCTGATGGAAGAGCTTTTCTTTCGCGGATTTCTTTATCCCGTGTTGGCCCGGAGACTAGGCGTTTTCGTTTCTGTGTTGCTCACCTCGATTGCGTTCGGTTTAATACATGCTCCGCAGCTGGGTAGAGCGTGGGGACCGGTCCTGGTGGTCTTTCTTGTTGGTGTAGCCCTGACAGTGACACGGGCCATCACAAAATCCGTCGCGCCCGGATTCCTGATGCATGTAGCTTACAACGGCACTCTTTCTCTATTATTGTTCGCCGCCAGCGATGGCTTCCGTCACCTGGACAAATTGAAATAATGCATATCCTTTTTATTGGCGACATCTTCGGCAGGCCCGGGCGGACCATTGTGAAAGAGCGCCTCTCCGCCATCGTCCGCGATCATGCGATTGACTTAATCATCGCCAATGGTGAGAACGCGGCCGCCGGATTCGGCATCACAGCATCGCTGGCGGAAGAGCTTTTCGACTTGGGCATTGATGTGATCACAACCGGCAACCATGTTTGGGACAAACGCGAACTTGTGGATTACTACAAGATGGCCGACGGGAATCCGCATAGCCCTGCCCGCCGTGTGCTGCGTCCCGCGAACTATGCCTCCGGACTTCCGGGATGGGGCGTTTACGAAGGGCAGAAAAATGGCGTGCCCTATGCGGTCATCAATTTACAGGGCCGGGTATTCATGGTCTCGAACGACGATCCATTCCGTACTGCCGACCGCCTATTGAAAGAAATCAAAGCCAAAATTATTTTTACTGATTTCCATGCGGAAGCTACCTCCGAAAAAGTTTCCCTGGGCTGGCATCTCGATGGCCGGGTAACGGCGGTTGTCGGCACACACACGCATATTCCCACTGCCGATGCACGGATTCTGCCGGGTGGGACGGCTTACATTACCGATGCCGGCATGACCGGACCGTATGACGGCGTGATTGGGGTAAAAAAAGAGCTGGTGATTGGACGCTTTCTGGATAACATGCCCGTCCGCTTCGAACCAGCGACCGGCGATGTGCGATTGTGCGCCGTGATCGTAGATGCCGATGAAAATACCGGCCATGCGCGCCATATAGGCCAGCTCATTCTCCGCGATGAAATTTGTTCGAAGTAACGGCCACGCAACTGGAAATGAAATCTGCAGAATTCAAACCGGTAACGCGAGCAGGAAACGAATTCCGCTGGCGCGAAGCCGATGCTTATCTCTTTGACATTGACGGTACGTTGATTGTTACGCGGGACCTGGTTCACTGGAATGCCCTGCATCAGGCCATGCTTGAGGTCTACGGCGTGAATGCAACTATCGAGGGTATTCCCTATCACGGCAAAACTGATCTCGGCATTCTGCGCGCCGCGCTCGCGCGCGCCGGAGTTCAGGGCGCTGCTTTTGACGCCAATTTACCCCAGGCGCTGGAGGTCGTGTGCCGCGAAGTACAGGCTAATGCCTCCGGCATAGTTGCCGATGTCTGCCCGGCCATTCACGGCCTGCTGGTTTCGCTAAAGTCTGCGGGCAAGCTCGTGGGGGTGGCCTCTGGAAATCTGCAGAGCGTCGGTTGGCACAAAATTGAAGCTGCCGGATTGCGCCAGTTTTTCAGTTTCGGCTGCTTCAGCAATTTCTGCGAGCTGCGCGCGGAAATCTTCCGCAACGCGATTGCGGAAGCCCGCCGCCAGCTTGGCAGAGCTGCAAAGGTCTGTTTCATCGGTGACACCCCAGAAGACATCCGCGCCGCGCGCGCGGCTGGCGCGCACATTATTGCCGTCGGTACCGGAACCTACTCTTATGACGAATTGCAGGCGCTAACGCCCGATCTTTGTATCTCCTCCTGCGCGGAATTAATTTAGACTTGAAGCGACTTCCTAAATAGATTGGGCTATGGACCGCGTCCTGAAACTTAACGATGGCGACAATGTCCTGGTTGCTTTGCAGGACCTGCATCAGGGCGAGGAGATTGTTTTCTCCGGCGAACGCGTTACATTTCCTGCTGACGTTCCAGCCAAACACAAATTTGCCATCCACGACCTGCCGGCCGGAGCCGACGTAATCATGTACGGCGTTGTAGTTGGTAAAACCCGGCAGACGGTGCGGCGGGGCGAAGTCATTACCACGCGCAATACGGGGCATTCCACCGCAGGCTTCCATAAAAAATTACAGGAATATCAATGGAATGTTCCTGACGTCAGCCGCTGGAAAAACAGAACTTTCGCCGGCTACCATCGGACGGATGGCCAGGTCGGGACGCGCAATCATTGGCTGGTCGTTCCATTGGTATTT
>JAICKN010000084.1 GCA_025927855.1 Terriglobales bacterium | reverse complement strand
CCAACATTCCATTCAGCAACCTGTTTGGTGTGGATGTCGTAATTGACGGAATGGCAGCCATCACAGGTCGGGCCGGTGGGGCGCTTCATGTTGTCCTGGGGATAGAGCGGCGCCCACCAGTCCGCATTCTTGGGCACGAAGTAAGGATGCCATTGTTTGTGAATAATGTCCCACTGAGCAGGCAGGGGATAAAAATCATCGCCGACTTTTGTGAAGTAGCGCTGCTTCCAAATGCTCCCATAGACAAAAGCTACTTGGTCTTTTGTGAAATGTGCGACAGGATCGGAAGCCAGATCCGGAGTAATCGCGTCCGGATGCTCCCGCGGATCACGGACGACATTCGCCATGGGCGTTTTCTTCCAGCTCTGATAAATCTCCTGATGGCATTTTTCGCAGGCGGCAGAGCCTACGTAGTGAGCCGAACGGATGACATCTTGTTGCTCCTGCATCTCAGGCTTTGAAAAGCCCTGCAAAGAACGGATGAAGAGAACAAACTTCCAACTGTCGTCGTCCGATTGCTGATGCGGCGTCCTCCACGCCGGCATCCCGGTGAGCTGGACGCCATTCTCAATGATGTAATGGATCTCGCCATCGCTGAGGTTCTGCGTAGCCGAGGAACGAAGGTCAGGAGCTTTAGGGTAAAGATCCACTCCCATCGGCGTGCGTCCGCTCCCGTCGTATCCGTGGCAGACTGCGCAACGGGCATTGAAATCTTCCCGAGCTTCATTCAGAACCACAGCAGATGCGCGGAGAGGGTTCTTTTTGTGGCGTTCCTGCCGCGGAATCGCGAAATCGCGGGCGGCGCGAGCAACGGCAGTCTCCAGGTGCGATGGAACATCGGTAGCGCGGAAGCCCCGCCAGATGAGCAATCCGGCGGTAAAGAACCCGGCCAGTATGGCGCCGGCAACCGCGGCCAGAATAATTTTCCAGATTCTCATGAGGCAATCGGGCAAGATGCTTACGCATTGCCTAAGATCGGAAAGCTATATTACCGGAATTACGTGAGGCTGAGACCGGAAGAAATGTAAAAAATTAGTTTACCCACCGAATACACCTTGCAAACACTCACAGCTGCTTACCCGCAAGGCGGACCTGCTCTTTCTTCAGCAAGTCTACGCCCTGTGCGAAAGTCAGGTTGCCGGGCACTTTTTGAAAATCACTGGAAGTCTCGGTTGACTTGATGCTCAGGCTTTTGAACAAAAGGATCTTCCCAGTAAAATCCAGATCCATGCGCGTGACTTCCCAGCAATCGTCGCCAACGTCCGCCTGCTGCACCAGAAAGTGACCGCCCTGGTTTAGATGGCCAAGAATCCCCCAGCCAAAACTGACCTGCTCGCTGAGTTTGCCGTCAATCTCCGCGATCCTGTCTTCCAGCGAGTCAATCAGCATGGTCCCTGACATTCCCGTCAGCACCTGCTCCACTCTTGAGGGCGGGTCGTACCGAGGATTGGGTTTAAATTTCAAGCGCACTAATTTGTGGCCTTGCTTCCCAACGTCCTTTCTTCCCTCTTCCGTGCCGGCGAATTCGTAGAGGAAGGCATCAGGAAGCGCTTTCATGATGCGGTTAACGTGCTCGGTATCTTCCTTTTCCTGTTTCTGTTTGCGTTTCAGCTCATCCGGATTGGTGATGAAACGCTGCACCCGCGCCAATTCCGCTTTCTGGTCTTGCGCTGAAAGCGGCTGGCCGTTTTTCGCAACAACCAGACCCGCCATTCCGTCTTTTGTTTCCACGAGAAGTTTGGATTGCGACCCATGCGGCGTCTGCTTGCGGTCGAGAAACATGAATCTGCCGTGGTCATCGCTCGACTGGAGTTCGTTATTTACAGTCTTGCGCACCAGTTCGAGCGTATTTTGTGAAGACTGCGCCATCACCGGCGCGAGGCAGACAGTAAAGATCCCAACCGCAAGCACTGCAATTTGCAACAGTTTGAGTTTTATCCCCATAGTCCCCCGGAAGAGGTAGACGAGCACAGCAAAGCCCCATTCTACAGAGAGTACACCCGCTTGGCTCACTGCGGTGTGATAGTGTCATGTGCAGAGCGGACAGACCAAATTTTGATCTTAGGCGCGGAAAAGGAATAAGCATCTAATTTTGTTAACAGCTTCGCTGGAAATGAAGCGGACAGCCAACAACACCTCAATGACTAAGTTAAGAGACATCTTTCTGAAATGTGCTGTTGTCACGTTCCTATGTTGTTTGCTGGTTACGATAAGCGCCTCACAAAATGCGGACCAGTCCGCGCCCGAGCCATCAACGGGCGAGTCATCATCAGCTCAACCATCAACCGGACAATCACCGCTGGAACAGCCCTCAGCTACGCAGCCCTCGCCTGAGAAAAAAATTTCTCCTGCCGAAGCTGATAAGCTATTTCGCTCAGTGGATGAGATCCTGCAATTCGCCAGCAAAGATACTGGGCTTCCTATTAAAGCCAAGGTGAAGCGCCGCCTGGTCAGCCGCGACGAGGTCGAAGCATATCTGAAGAAGAATATGCAGGATGATCAGGATGCCAAGCGCCTGCAGCGGTCGGAGCTTGTCCTTAAAAAATTCGGGCTTCTTCCCCGGCAGTTTGATTTGCGGACCTTCTTGCTGGCCCTGCTGAAAGAACAAGTGGCGGGGTACTACGATCCAAAAACAAAAACCGTGAATTTGCTGGACTGGCTGCCCGCGGAACAACAGCGTCCGGTGCTGGCGCACGAGTTGACTCATGCGCTGCAGGACCAATCCTTCAACTTGGATAAATGGATGCGGCCCGATCAGGATCTGGATGCTAAAAAACAAATCACGTGGGCCGACATTGTAGAAGACGAAAGCAGCGAGACCCGGCAAGCGGTGGTGGAAGGGCAGGCAATGGCCGTGCTCGTGGACTACATGCTTCAGCCTCTAGGGCAATCATTGCTGACCGCGCCGCAAGTAGTAGCTGGAATGAAGACGCAAATGCTTGCTGGGAGCCCGGATTCCGTGGAGTTCGGCCATGCGCCCATGTTCATGAAACAAGCTCTAACATTTCCTTACTCATACGGTTTGGATTTTGTAGTGCGTTTGCTGGCCGCGGGAGGAAAAACCCGCGCTTATGCGGGCGCATTCACCGATCCTCCACGGATCACCCGGCAGATTATGGAGCCGCAGATTTACCTCTCTGGTCAGCAATTGCCGCCGATGGCGTTGCCGGATTTCAATCATGTGTTCAAAGACTATGACCGCTTCGACTTGGGCGCGATCGGGGAATTTGACGTCTCCATGCTGTTAGCGCAATACGTCAATCTGGATGTGGCTGGCGAACTTGCTCCTCACTGGCGTGGAGGCTATTACTATTCGGCCTATCCCAAACATAAGCCAAACTCCCCGCTTGGGCTGCTTTATGTTTCACGCTGGTCTAGCCCTGAAACCGCGCAGCAGTTTGCTGCGATCTACGCCAAAGCTCTTCCGCAACGGTATAAACAGGTGCAAGCGGACCCCCAAGATTCTTCAGCTGTGGATTTAACTACGTTGCAGCACCTGACTGGAATTCATCACTGGAGCACCGAGGAAGGGCCGGTCGTGATCAGCGTAGATGGCGATACGGTAATGGCAAGCGAGAGCTTGAGCGATGCCGTAACGCAGGAAATGCAACATGAGCTTGCCACAGCCCCGGCGTCCCCACACTAAGCTCATCCATTCGCTCCGGTATAATCGCAGGTTCAACTTTCAACACGCAGGAGGACGATTGCCACAAGCGGACATTGGCATTATCGGCGGCAGCGGGTTGTATTCCATGCCCGGACTCAGCAAAGTAAAAGAAGTACGCGTTCGCACGCCCTTCGGACAACCTTCCGATGCTTATGTGCTTGGCGCACTCGAAGGCCGTAAAGTTGCGTTCCTGGCGCGCCACGGACGTGGCCATCGCATTCTGCCCAGCGAACTGAATTTTCGCGCCAACATCCACGGATTTAAGCAGCTCGGAGTGGAGCGCATTCTTGCGGTCTCAGCCGTTGGCTCCCTGAAGGAAGAACACAAGCCCACAGAGTTTGTAATCCCCGACCAGTTTTTCGACCGTACACGGCATCGCGTAGATACTTTCTTTGGGAACGGTATTGTCGCCCACGTTTCATTCGCAGATCCGGTGTGCGGCGAGTTAGCGGGGATTATGCAGGCTGCGTGCAAATCGGCTGGCGTGGTGGGCAAGCGCGGCGGCACATATGTCTGCATGGAAGGCCCGCAGTTTTCCACCAAAGCAGAATCGAATGTTTACCGCAGTTGGGGAATGGATGTCATCGGAATGACCAATTTGCAGGAAGCGAAACTCGCGCGGGAAGCCGAGCTTTGCTATGTCACTGTAGCGATGGTAACGGATTACGATTGCTGGCATCCGCATCATGATTCGGTCACGGTGGACCAGATTGTAGCCGTGCTGATTAAGAACGCTGAAAATGCCTGTAGTGTTGTACGACACGCGGTTGCGGCGATGCCATCCACTCGCGGGTGCAGATGCGGTAACGCGCTGGCGCATGCCATCCTGACTGATCGCAAAAAAGTGCCCGCCGCTACACGGCAGAAGCTGAAATTGATTATTGGTAAATACATGAAAGCGACGAAAGCATGAGCATACTTGCGGTTGGTTCGATTGCGTTTGACAACATTAGCACCCCTGCGGGTCGCGCGGAAAACGTGCTGGGCGGCTCGGCGACATATTTTTCTCTTTCCGCCAGCTACTTCACCGATGTTCGTGTGGTGGCTGTTGTCGGCGAGGATTTTTCCTCGGAACACGAAAACATACTCCAGAAACGCGGCGTGGACACACGGGGCATTGAGCACGCCAAGGGAAAGACCTTTCGTTGGGGCGGGCAATATATGGAAAACCTCAACGAAGCGAAGACTGATTTCACTGAGCTCAACGTATTTGAAAAGTTCCATCCGCAAATTCCGGCCGCGTACCAGAATTCCGATGTTCTGTTTCTGGGCAATATCCATCCGGCGCTGCAGAGCGCGGTCCGCCGCAGCATGAACCATTTGCGCCTTACGGGCGGTGACACCATGAATTTCTGGATCAATGGGGCCCGCGCAGATTTGGCGGAAACCCTGAAACTGGTGGACATCATGCTGATCAATGATGGCGAGGCCAAGATGCTGGGCGGCGAATCCAATCTGCCCCGGGCCGCTCACAAGGTGCTGGCAACCGGGCCAAAGGCCCTCGTCATTAAGCACGGAGAATACGGCGCTACGATTTTCTTCCGTGAGGGAGCTTTTGGAATTGGCCGCCATCCTTTCCGCGCACCCACTCTGCCGATTGATGAGGTAAAAGACCCAACTGGCGCTGGCGATTCTTTCGCAGGCGGCTTTATGGGCTACATCGCTTCCCAGCCGGAACTGAACCGCGAGGTGCTCAAGCGCGCCCTGTTTTATGGCGGCGTAATGGGGTCCTTCGCAGTTGAACGCTTCGGAACCGAGCGGTTGCAAAATCTCACACGCGATGAAATTGACGCCCGTTTCCAAATTTTCCGCGAGCTCACCCATTTGGAATGAAAGCAAAACCTGCACGACAGTGGGACGCGGAAACCATCCTGGTGGCGCAGTGCGCGTCTGTATTGTCGTTTTTTTCTTTCCTGTATTACTTGCGGCAGGGCGACATTCTGCTTTACGGAGACGCGGTCGCGCACATTAACATTGCGCGCCGCATTTTTGATTCGCAAACGCCCGGACTATTACAGCTTGGCACCGTGTGGCTGCCATTGCCGCATCTGTTGATGGTTCCTTTTCTTCTCTCGCGCTGGATGTGGCATACCGGCATCGGCGGCTCTATTCCTTCGCTGATCGCTTATGTCTTCAGCGTAGTGGGTATTTTTCGTCTGGTCCGCGGCAACACGTCTCACTCTTCCGACGCGGCAGGACGAGGGCTTGCCTGGACTGCGGCCATTGTTTTTGCGGTTAATCCGAACCTGATTTATCTGCAAACGACGGCAATGACGGAACCGCTATATCTGGCGTTCTTCATTTGGGCATTGGTATATTTCAGCGAATTTTTGCGCGGCATTCGTCCACCGGAACAGTTGCCGCAGCCGGCCTTCCTTTCGCTGAGAAAATCCGGCCTATGCGTCGCCGCAGCTTGCCTCACCCGCTACGACGGATGGTTCTTAGCAGCAATATTGTGGCTGGTTGTTCTCGCAGCATTTTCCCGGCGGCGCAACGATATAGCTTTCCGGCGGAGCTTTTTAGGTTTCACTCTGATTATTGCCGCTGTTCCGGTTTTGTGGATCGCATACAACGCGGCGGTATATCGAAACCCATTGGAGTTTGCCAACGGACCCTATTCTGCCAAAGCCATTGAGCAGCGAACGTCTGTGCCGGGTAACCCGCCGCACCCGGGCACAAGCGATCTGCCCATGGCAGGAAGCTTTTTCCTCAAGGCTGCGCAACTCACTGTCGCGCCCGGAAATTGGGGCAGATTTTGGCTTGGCCTCGCGTTATTGGGCTCTTTGATTGTGCTCACGATTGAGAGCAGCTACGCCGCATTGCTTCTACTCTGGATACCGCTTCCCTTCTACGTGCTTTCGATTGCTTACGGCGGCGTGCCAATTTTTTTGCCGGTATGGTGGCCCCATTCTATTTACAACGCCCGTTATGGACTGCAATTGCTGCCTGCGTTTGCTGTCTTCGCTCTGCTGGGAATTTACTTTTTGTCACGCATCCTGCCTTACCGCAAATACAAAACTGCAGTCGGACTCGCCTTTCTAATTCTGCTTGGAACCAGTTATGCATTTATATGGCGTGACCGGCCAATCGTTTTTCAGGAAGCGTGGGTTAATTCGCGCACACGCATTGCGCTCGAAGAAAGGATCGCGGCATTTTTAAGCGACGTTTCGCCGGACTCCACATTTCTTATGTATCTGGGAGACCAGGTGGGCGCGTTTGAACGGGCTGATGTGCCCCTGCGGCGCGTGATTTATGACGGTAATCATCGAACATGGAAGCAACCCTTCGACCCAGATGGCTTGTGGGAGCGAGCATTGGCCGAGCCGAAAGATTACGTGGATTACGTAATTGCGCTGGCGGGGGATCCCGTTGCATTACGCGTAAACCAAAGCCAGCTTACGGCGCTAGAGGTCATTCACGTTACGGGCCAGCCGGAAGCGAAGATTTATGCTACGAGCAAACGGAGGTAACGGGCCTCAAAACTTCCGTGAATGCAGCCGCAATTTCATGTATCTGGTGGTGATAAAATCCACTCGCACACGGCAAAAGCTGCGTGGTTCTTGCCTGCGCAAGATCGAACGACGACACGATGAATATTCCTTTTGTGAAGGCCAGCGCCTGCGGCAATGATTTTCTAATTATCGAAGGGAAAGATGCTCCGGCCGATATGGCCGGTTTCACGCGGCGCATTTGCAACCGCCATGAAGGCGCGGGCGCGGACGGCGTCGAATGGCTGTTCCCCGCCCCTGATGCCGATATTCATGCTCGCTTATTAAACGCGGATGGGTCCGAGGCTGAGATATCCGGCAACGGAACGCGCTGCGTGGCAGCCTATCTTTGCGCGCAGCAGGAACGGAAGTCAGTTGTGATTCGCACGGGCGCGGGACTGAAATCCTGCGCGCTCACGGCCCGCAACAATCATCAATTTGAATTCGAGATTGATATGGGCGCGCCCCAGGCGGCAAAGTCGTTTTCACTTCGGCTCGGCCCCCGCGAAGTGACCGGACTGCCCGTCTCCATGGGGAATCCGCATTATGTGATGTTTGTGGAGGAATTTGCGCAGGACTGGCAGGGCGAGGCAGCGGAGATCGGAAAGAACCCACATTTCCCCGAAGGAACCAATGTCGAGTTGGTGAGAGTTCAGGATAAATCGAATATTGAAGTGCGTTTTTTTGAACGGGGGGTAGGAGAGACGCAATCCTCCGGCACCGGTTCCTCTGCTGCCGCTGTCGCGGCAATCCTTATGCGGCGCGCAGCGTCTCCCGTTCGCGTACATGCTCCGGGTGGCGCACAGACAGTGCGCTGGCAGGAGCACGTATTCCTGCGCGGGCCCGCGCAGATCATCTGCCGGGGAGAATTCTTCCTCTAACCCCTCTTTAGCGCCTTCTCATTTAACATGGGCATTGTTGAATACTGGCCTTGTTTAGGCCTTAGACATTCCCAAATGACGCCTAAGACGTATCCAACACGCATCAAGCCGCCTGCGCTCCGTTCAGGAGACACGATCGGCATTGTGGCCATCTCCAGCAATGTGCAGCGCGAAGCGCTTGAGGCTGGTTGCGATGAATTGCGCCGCTTGGGCTACAAACCGCTCTACTCCGATTCTATTTTCGAGCGTGATTTGTATTTCGCGGGACCGCTTGAACTACGGCTGCGCGAGTTCGAAGCGATGCTGGAGAACAATGAGGTGAAGGCGGTAGTTTGCGCCCGGGGAGGCTATGGCGCGAATTATTTGCTCGAACATTTGAATGTGGAAAAGATCAAACAGCACCCCAAGATTTTTGTTGGTTACAGCGATCTCACAAATTTTATGACGTACCTTACAGACCGCTGCGGTCTGGTTACGTTTCACGGGCCCATGGCCGCAAAGGATTTTGATCACGCGGGCGGGGTGGACTTGCTATCGTGGAATGCAGCTTTGACCGGACGAGCGGAGTGGGAGCTGGGAGCCAATTCTGGTATTACAACTCTGGTGGAAGGTAAAGCAGAAGGCATTCTGTATGGAGGCTGCCTGTCGCTTTTAGTGGCTTCGCTCGGGACGCCTTACGAAATCGAACCTGCGGGCACACTGCTGTTTATTGAAGATGTGACAGCAAAGCCGTTCCAAATTGACCGTATGTTGCTGCAACTGAAATTGGCGGGCAAGCTCAATGGCGTACGCGGAATTATTTTCGGAGAAATGCTCGATTGCCTGCAAACAGCGCGGCAGGACTATACGTTGCAGGAGGTTGTTCTGCGGATTGTGAGTGATCTCGGCATTCCAGTAGCATACGGGCTGCGCTCCGGGCACGTCTCGCGCGGCAACATCACGCTGCCGTTCGGAGTCCGTGCAGCGCTGAACGCGAAGAACAGCGAAGCAACCCTGAAAATTCTGGAATCGGCCACTTCGCGCGCAGATGCCGGAGCAAGCGCATGAACAATAATAAGCATATTCACCTTATCGGCATTTGCGGGACCGCGATGGCGTCACTTGCAGGCATGTTGCGGGAGCGCGGTTTCCGCGTCACAGGTTCGGATGCTGCGGCCTACCCGCCCATGTCCGATTTCCTGGCGTCGCTCGGAATTCCTGTGGCCCAGCCCTTTCAGGCAGCAAATCTGAAGCCCCGGCCCGATCTTGTTGTTGTAGGCAACGCAATCTCGCGGGGAAATCCTGAACTGGAGCATGTCCTCGACGAGCGGGTTCCCTTCTGTTCCCTGCCGCAGCTTTTGCATGAGGAATTTCTGCGGGACAAAGAAGTCATCGTAATTGCCGGCACACACGGCAAGACCACAACCACATCCATGGCCTCGTGGATTTTTCATTCGGCTGGGCTGAATCCATCTTTTCTCATTGGAGGCATTGCCGAAAATTTTGGCAGCAGCTTCCATCTGGGAACCGGGGCGCATTTCATCATCGAAGGCGACGAGTACGATACTGCATTCTTTGACAAAGGGCCGAAGTTTCTTCATTACTTCCCAGGCTCGGTCATCCTGACCTCGGTGGAGTTCGACCACGCGGATATCTACAAAGACCTCGACGCCGTGGAGACTTCCTTCAAGCGGCTTGTGAACCTGGTCCCGCGGCGCGGGCGTATTGTGGCGTTCGATACCGGCGCGAGCGTGGAAAGGTGCATAGCAAAAGCATTTTGCCCGGTAGAACGTTATGGCTCGCAGCAACGCGCCGCATGGCGCGCGATTAATCTACGGTTTGAGCCAACGCGCACGTCGTGGGAAATACGCCGCAACGGAGAACCATGGGCTGAGGTCCAGTTCAGCCTGGGCGGCGAGTACAACGTATGGAACGCAACCGCTGCTGCCGCCATCGCCGCTTCTTACGGGATTTCCAAAGAGGTGATCACAGAGGCCCTACGAACATTTAAAAGCGTAAAGCGGCGGCTGGAAGTTCGCGCTCAGGTGGACGGGATCACCGTTATTGAAGATTTCGCGCATCATCCTACGGCCATCGCCGGCACATTGACCGCGCTGCGTTCGCGCTATCCCGGAGCGCGTTTGTGGGCCATTTTGGAGCCACGGTCGAACACGCTGCGGAGGAATGTCTTACAGCACGATCTCGCTAAAAGCTTGGCGCTGGCGGATGAAGTTGTGGTAGCGAATGTATTTAAGTCAGAAGCGGTGCCGGAGGCCGAGCGCCTCGATCCGATTGCGCTGGTGGCCGAAATTCAGAAGAATGGGCCGCGAGCGCGCCTGAGCGCCGGCGCAGACTCAATCGTTAAGCTGATTGCGCCGGAGATGCAGGCGGGCGACGTGGCCGCAATTCTTTCTAACGGCGGATTCGGCGGCATCTACGAAAAATTGCCGGTCCGCTTAAAAGAAATCCGTGCTGCCGCCGCCGCTGGCGCTCAAAATCACGGAGAACGCAGCTCGTGATTCGCGCTTTTATCATGCTGACGTTCTGGGCGGTTTGTCTTCCCTTCACGGCCATTTTTTGTTTTCCGTGGACATTTATCAGCGGCGATATCCGCCTGCTTTACCGCGTTGGGATGTGGGCGGCCATCACCGGCCCGCGCCTTGCAGGAGTGCGCGTACGAACCGTGGGTTTGGAAAAGCTTGATCTGCAGCGCACGTATATTTTTATGTCGAATCATGCCTCCAACCTCGATCCGCCGATTACATTGCCGTTGATTCCGCGACGGACTTCGGTGATGGCGCGGCATGGGCTATTCAAATATCCGCTGTTGGGCCGAGCCATGCGCATGGGCGATTTGGTTCCCGTAGACCGTAGTGACCGGCAGGCCGGAATTTCCGCGGTGCGCGGCGCGGCCTACGTGATCCGCAAAGGCATCAACATGACGATCTATATTGAGGGCGGAAGGTCATTTGACGGCAAACTGCTGCGCTTCAAAAAAGGGCCGTTTTACCTGGCAGAAGAGTGCCAGGTGCCGGTGGTTCCGGTCACAATCAAGGGTACGCATTATGCAATGCCGAAAGGCAGGTTGGCTATAAAGCCTGGAGTAGTGGAAGTGATTTTTCACGATCCCATCGAACCAAAAGATTTCGGCAGCCGTGAATCGCTGATGCTGAAGGTACGTGAAGCAATTAACAGCGGACTGGAGCCGGAGTACCAGGAGCAGCCAGCATGAGCTATCAGAGAAAGCTTATTGTCTGTATCACTGTATTTATTTCACTCGGCGGCGCAATTTCATCTGCAACGGACCAGCAATCTCTTGAAAAAATGCTGAACGATGCTTACGACGGGAAAATCCTGCAACTGAAAATTGCGAATGCTTCCGATCGATTGCACTTTGACGAAAATGGTAACTCCTTAGATCAGGTAAAAGAAGGTCCATGGACAAGCAGCGGATTGCTCAAAGTTGATAATGTATTTGTAAAAGATAACGAAATCCAATTTAAGACTGAGCGCGTTATCGTCGCATTGAGAAAAACCGCCAACCACTTGGAGCCCTTCCTTATACCTACTGATGAAATTGCGCTTTTATATTCTCGGCCCCACCCTAATGCTGCGGATGATAAGCAGCTCCTAAATTCTCTTTCTAAAATATTCGTAGGAGGGAGTTTGGATGACGCGATGCTCGGCTCTTGGAAATCTGATGCGGACTTCGCAGATGTAAATTTGAGAAATGGCCAAAAAGAACTCAAGTCTCATTTGAAAGATGGCATTATGGGTTATCTCAGTGGAGACCGTCCTGTTTATGCGGGTGGATCCGGATTGACCCCTCCAAAACCTTCGTATGACCCAATTCCCGATTTTCCTGATCCCCCTCGGCAAGTCAAAACCGATGCAATTAGAGTTGTGGGGTTAATCGTGAATGAAAAGGGCCAAGCAGAGTTGCCGTGTCTTCTCAACACCAATGCTGGAAAGGCGGAAATCAACATGCTAGCAGCAGTTGCACATTGGCGATTCCGCCCTGCTCGAAAACAAAATCAACCGGTGGCCACATTCGTTGCAATTCAAATGGATTTGCCTCCGCACTAGGCTAATTGTTGCGACAATGCTTCTTAGTTGTGCAATCTACGAAGTTCCTTTGCCATCTCTGGCAATTTTCCCAGCAGCGCGGAAACCTTTAGCCACAGCCTGTGATCCATGGCCGGCGCGCCGCTTACAATCGCGCCTGCGGCCACGTCGTTGGCTACTCCGGTTTGCGGAGTGACAATCGCCCCATCGCCAACCCGGCAATGACCTACCACCCCAACTTGTCCGGTAAGGATTGCGCCTTTGCCGATCTCCGTCGAGCCCGCCAGTCCTACCTGCGCGCAAATTAAAGCATTTTGTTCAATATGCGTCGCATGGCCGATCTGCACGAGATTATCTATTTTCACGCCTTCGCCAATGCGCGTTTCGCCGACGCTGGCGCGGTCTATACAGGAGTTGGACTGCACCT
>JAICKN010000030.1 GCA_025927855.1 Terriglobales bacterium | reverse complement strand
CGAATCAATAATCACCGGACGGTAATGGTAATAAGCTCCCGCGCCCAAAAAAGTCGCATAACCATCGCCGTTCTCGCGCGAGCGTTCGCGAAACCACTCCACAATTTCCGACTCAGCCATCTGCCGGGGCACATTCAGGTCGCGGTTTAAGCGGTATTCCTCCGGAATTGGCGCAAATAAATCATTTTGCGATTGCGCGCCTATCGCGTGGAGCATCGCTTGGCGGTCAGCAGGAGATTTGGGTAGATATCGCATGGAGATTATTCGATGTGATTGCCAGCAACCGCGATTCTTGGCGGCTGAATGCTGTCTCTACTGCTAATGCCCGCCTTCTTCCGAGACGAATTTTTCGTAATCGGCGGCAGAGAGCAGCGCATTCAACTCGCCCGGATCTTTTAATTCCAGCTTCACCATCCAGGCCGCGTGCGCATCCTGGTTGATTTTCTCAGGAGCAGTAGTCAGCGCGGTGTTCACCTCTTTCACCGTGCCGGAAGCCGGAGCGTACAAATCGGAGACCGCTTTCACCGACTCGACCGAGCCGAATACCTTTCCCACTGTGAGTTCCGCGCCCACCTTAGGCAGGTCCACGAATACGATATCTCCGAGCGAATCCTGCGCGTAGGTGGTAATGCCAATGGTTGCGTATTTCCCCTCCGCTTTAATCCATTCATGTTCCTTTGTGTACTTGAAATCACTGGGATAAGGCATTCCGTTTCCGCTCCTGCGCGCTGACTTGAATTTAATTCTTCTTTTGCCGCTTATAAAATGGCGTTGGTACAACCACCGCATTCACGCCTTGATTCCGAATCTCTACCTTTATATGTGAACCCAAAGCCGCAAACTGCGGAGGAACATACGCCAGCGCGATGTTCTTCTTCAAGAACGGCGCATACGATCCGCTGGTTACGTATCCAATCTCCCGACCGCCCTCGTCCTGCACCTTATATCCATCACGGGCGATGCCTCGCTCCATCATCTCCAGGCCGATTAGTGTGCGCAACAAGCCTTTTGCCCGCGCTTCTTCCAGAGCCGTCCGCCCAATAAACTGCGGCTTCTCCATTTTGCAGAAGCGGTCCAGGCCGGCTTCCCACACATTGATCGTATCGGAAATTTCGTGACCGTAGAGGGGCAGTCTTCCTTCGAGACGCAAGGTATTGCGCGATCCCAACCCGCACGCAACCGCTCCGAATTCTTTGCCTGCCTGCAAAATTTCGTTCCATATACGGGCGCTGGTGGCCGCATCCGACGGAACATAAAGCTCAAATCCGTCTTCTGCCGTGTAGCCGGTGCGCGCGAGCAGAATATTTTTAAGGCCGCACAGGCTTCCATGTGTGAACCAATAAAATTTCACTGCGGAAAGATCGACATCTGTGAGCTTCTGCACAAGGCTGGCCGCTTTCGGCCCCTGGACTGCGATCTGCGTGAAATCATCGGAGAGGCTTTCTACGCGGCAGTCAAACTGCCGGGTATTGTTTCGCACCCAGTCAAAATCCTTTTCGCGCGTGCCCGCGTTGATGACCAGCAGGTAATCGTCTTCTCCAAGCCGGTGCACAATCACGTCGTCCACGAATGTGCCTTGCGGATAGAGCATGGCCGAATACTGCGCCTGCCCTATGGCGAGCCGCGCCGCGTCGTTCATAGAAATGTGTTGCACCGCATCGAGCGCCTGCGGGCCGGTGAGCCGGATATCGCCCATGTGGCTCACATCAAAAATGCCCACGCCGGTACGCACCGCATTATGCTCGGCGATGATTCCGCCCGAGGATGGATACTCCACCGGCATATCCCAGCCGTTGAACTCCACCATCTTTGCGCCCATCTGACGATGCACCGCATTCAGTGCAGTCTTGCGGACCGCCGCCGCTTCAGCCGTGGTCAATGCAGTAAGCCTCTAAAAATGGAAAATCCGTTTACGCGACTGATTACCGTAACACGTGCCGAATGGCCTTTCAACGGCGGGGTTTCCGAGAGTTCTAAATCAAGTCGCAGTCCAGAGTAATGGCCCAATCGAAGGGATTAATTGGAAGCTTGCTTTCTTTTCTTAAGGATTCAGCCACCTGCAAACTGCGGAATCACTATCGTTTCAAATCTGGAATGAAAATAATATTATCCGCCCCGCTGTAACGCCCACGGCACACTTACCACCATACGTACATCAGTTCTATTCCTTACCATCGCGAGGAAATTTTATATATGCTTAAAACTCACAAGAGAGATTGCTCCTTCGTCGTTGGGTTGGCGCTCGTCCTGGCAATATTCGGATTGGCCCAAACGCTCGCCGCGCAAGCCATACCAACCGATGCCGTCGCGTCCTGCCCCGTGCCCACTGCTACATTTAACAGTTGGTTCCAGTCAGGAACACCATCCCTCAATGGCGTAGTGAACCCTGCCGACAGCCTGCACTTTCCCAACATCCCCAATTGCACGTTTTATCAGTGGTCAGAGCAGATGTTTCTCTGGCTGACCTCGCCCGCCCCAACCCGGTATGGAGGCGGTTCCCACATCTTCGCCTCTCCAACTTTTTTCGATATCTCCTCGCCCGACGCCAACGGCAACCGCACTTTCGTGCAGCACAGGCCGGGCCTCATCAATATTCTCGGCGTGCGCGCGGCCAAGCCTGGACCGGATATGCTCCCGGTTATTTTCAATAAACAAGGAAAAATGTTTGAAGTGGCGAAGCCCCAACTAAGCAAGGCTGGCAAACCATTGGTCCTTGGGGCCGCTGGCAAACAGATCGCCGCCTCGCGGATTGTCATTAGAAACAAAAGAGCGGTATTCCTCGATAATGCCGGGAAACCGATTCCCAATGCCAGGCCGCTCGTGGCCAAGCGGCCTATCACCCGGGCCATTCATCCTGTAGGAGTAAAAAAGGCGACGCTCGCCCAGAAGTTCATGGTGAACGGCAGGCCAGTTTTTATTGATCCTTCAGGCAACGTGATTGATACCGAAGGTGGGCAGGCGGACGGCAGCGTACTCGAGGCGCAGAACCACTCCCTCATCTATTACGCGATCATGGTCAATGATGTTTACGCCTACTTTTTAACCGGAGCAAAAGACAACGCCATCACTCCCGCGCCCACGCAATTTCCCACAACACAAGCGGATTTAACGAAAATTACGACCTTCGCCTCCGCCCATAACAAGACCTTTCCCGATCCAAATGCCCTCGCTGTCGAGGTAAAGACCGCATGGATTGACGCCTCGCAATTGCCCAACGCCAACCAGTACATTACGACCCAGGCGACCATCCCCACCTACAACACTTCCAATCCCAACCAATGGGTTCCCACAGGCACAAAAACCGCCACACTCGCCCTGGTCAGCATGCATGTGGTGGGAAGCACAAGCGGGCATCCGGAAATGATCTGGGCGACCTTTGAGCACTTCGGTAACTCGCCCAACGCCATGTACACCTACAACTCCACCAGTGGCCTGAAGACCGTAGCCCAGAGCGCCGCGGGAGCATGGCTCTTTTCAGCCAGCAACTCTTCCGGCCCATTCAATCAACCGCACATGTCACTGGGAGCGAACAACAGCATCGTTTCCGTTTCTCCGTTCAGCATCAGCCCCAGCGATACTATGCGGATGTTTCCTTTTGGCATGCCTTCCGGCAGCGCCTCTTCTAATACCGAGGTTATCTCCATCAATCACAGCGTCAGCTCGCAGATGCCGGCGGGCGACATTCGCAACAACTACTACTTGGTAGGCGCGACCTGGACCCCATTTGGCGCCACGCCCACCGGGACCAATGGAGTGGGCACGAACCAATTGGCCAACAGCACTCTCGAAACCTACGCGCAGGGCACAAACTGCTTTTCCTGCCACGTTGGAAATATGCTGGGCGTTTCCTCAGGAGGCCTCAGCCATATCTACGGAGTAATAAAGCCACTGTTTTAGTTGTAATTCTTCTTTGGACCGCTTCGGACCCCGCCAAAGCGGGTAACAAAAGGGGCCAGGATTCTCTGGCCCCAACTTATTGCTTAATCCTTTGATAAATTAGTTCTGTTTGCCTCATGATTATCGGACCAGTGAAAATCCATTGACCTCTCATCCTTCCATCTCGGTGGAGGCATTGCGGCAACACCTCAAATACAACGCATGGGCGACGGCCCGCGTGTTGGATGCAGCCGCCAAACTCACTCCGGATGAGCTGAACCATGACTTTCATATCGCCACCGGCAATGTTGTACGCACCCTCGCTCATATCTTCGCCGCAGACCGGACGTGGATTGGGCGGCTGAAGCAGTCTCCTCCCGCGCAGTTTGCCAGCGATGCGGACCATGACTTTGCCACCCTCCCGGAGAAATGGGCGGCTGTCGCTGCTGCATGGGAGGAATGGGCCGCGGCCCTCACCGACGAAACCGCCCAGGGAGTCCTCATCTATCGCGATCTCAAGGGAAATCTCTGGAGCCAACCCGTCTGGCAGATTGTTTTACATGTCGTCAATCACGGCACACACCATCGAGGAGAAGTCATAGGATTCATCCGTGCCCTCGGCCACACACCTCCGCCGCTAGACCTGATTGTCTACTACCGGCAAGCTCATAAATAACCGCAGCCGTTACCATCGGAACTTTTGTTTTGCGCCTCTTCGCGCTACAGTGCGCCCATGAGTTCCACAACCAAAAGCCGGGTCCATTGCGCGCAGTGCGATATGCCCGAAGATAAATGCGAGTGTGAACGATATTGTTGCTTCTGCCAGGGACAAATAGACGTCCGCCTCTGCACTGACGGTCTCTACTACTGCAAGGCTTGCCGCGAGGCCTGCGACTACAAGCCTGCAAGCTGATCTTTAATAAGAAGGAAAAAGCCCGGTCACGCCCTATAAAAGAATCTGCTTTTTTACTGAGACTGATGCTTGAAGGGAATTTCAGGAAAACTGCCGGGCCTTTCTCCCGTCTGAGGGGGGCGGTGACAAGTAGAAAGGCCCGTTGTCCGTCCCTGTTTTTTTACCCAGATTGGGATGTAGAAATTCTAAATTCTTAGTTTTGTTCCATTTTCGGAACAAGATCGGCTCGCCGGCCGTTTTTATATCTTTTTACGATTCATGCCGCCGATGAGTTTCCCGCAGGATCGTTGCAAAATTATGTCCCCGAAAGCTGAATCCCTGCTCGATCCGGCCTGTGACTGCCACCCGCGCATCCCGGCCCGGCAATCCAAAGCCATCGCTGAATACCCAAAGATGTCCTGTGCCATCGTCTACCTCAAATGCGCCGGATCCCATAGCTCCGAAAGAATTTGTTACCCGGCCGGCAATGGTAATTTCCTTCCCGGCGAAGCGCCCTGGATCGCGGTTAATGCGGGCAATATTCTCCCGCGGCGGGCAGGCGGTCAAAAATAATACGGCCACCGAAACGATGGCAATTCCAGCCAGCTTACCAAGATTTTTCATAGGTTTTTGTCGCTTTTCCGGACCCTCTTACCTTATGAACACCGGATTGAGCGTACGGTTTCAAAGATACTGCAATATTTGGATGCAAGCGAAGAGATTTCGGAAAGATACAGCTATGTGGTTGAATTCTAATGAGTTCCGGCGATTTATTGCCCGGAGGCATGGCTTCTAGCCGTATTAGACCCCAAAAGCTTGCTGACGGCTCGGCCCAGTTGATCTTCGATATCAATGTCTTTGAAGATGGTGAAGTCGGCCATGGTCTCTTTCTTTTCAAGGCCGTTCTGTTTCCCGGCAACGATCACGACAGGTATTTTTGAGGTTGCGGGTTGGGCCTTCAGGGCGGCAATCAGCTCGCTGCCGCTCATCTTGGGCATATTCATGTCGGTGACAATAATGTCGGGTTGTAGGCGTTTCAGGATTTCCAGCGCATCCTGGCCATTTGTAGCGGATTCCACGGTGAATCCGCGCTCTTCAAGAAAACGGCAGACCGTATGCCGGATCAACATAGAGTCATCCACCACTAACGCTACAAACGACATCGTCCTCTCCGAAAAGGGAATTCCCTGGGTAGACTTTCCCTTATGGAATCATCCGATAACGGGAACCGCCGGGCAAGTTACCGTCGTAATCAGCAGAAAAACAGGCGTGTGCTGTGTCTTCCTGAAACGCCGGATTGGAAAGGGTTAGCTTTCGGTGCTGAACTTCGTCTCTTCGATGGTCATGTCTTTGAATTCGCTGGAATCAAAGATTTCTCCACATTCCAGGCACTCCACAAATTCAGCATCTTCATCGCGGGAAACGATTTGCACACGCGGGTGTTCGCACTTTTTCATGCCTTTGCTCTTATCGGGAAGTTGCGGCGGCGGGATTGGTTTCATACGATCCGGTCTGGCTTTTCTGCCTCAACCCGGCAGGGACTTAAAATCTCCGGAATTGGCGTATTTTAGATGGGCTAATATGATTGTCAAGTACCCAAAATATGTTACTTCGCCTTCCGTAGATTACAACTGTGAGCTTCCCGTTTTCCGCCCCGCAAAGAAATTCCGGCGGCAAGCGTCGTAACGTCCGGGCAAGGGGAAAACTCCTCAGGACCCACGATGGGCCTACGAGGCCATTCAATGCACGTTGGAATTGGAAAAGGGGAAAGGGCGTTGGTGGCCGCCCACACTGCAGGATTAGCGGAAAAGCAGGAGCTAATACGCCTTCGCGATGCACACGCGGCGGTCCACCTGCTCGCCTGTCAGAATGCACTTGCCCGGGCCGTCGAACTCGTCTACTGCGGGGATATTACGGACGCTGGCCTTGAATTCTTTGATTCGCGCGTCGTTCTTTGGGTCGTCCTTCAAATGCGCCATCACGAATTTGCCGCCGCCTTTTTCCGCTGTGACTTCGTCGCTTAGAATGCTTTCCACTTCCTCAATGGAATTGGCCAGCACGGTATTGTCTTTTAGCCGCTGCCTGGCCTTCGCGTACAAATCTTTTTGCATGATTTCGAGCGTGGCCTTTACTTTGGCAGCGACTTCCGACTGCGGAACAATATCTTTTGTTCCCGTGTCGCGGCGTTTAATCACAATATTTCCGCTGGCTACATCGCGTGGACCAAGCTCCAGCACCACCGGCACGCCGCGTTGCTCCCAGTGAAAGAATTTGGAGCCAGGAGTTTCGCTCTCGCGTACATCCACGTGCGCGCCGACTTCTTTGGCGATCTTTGCGGCGGCTTCCAATACCAGCGCGCGCTCTTCTTCTTTGCGGAAGATTGGCACCAGCACAACTTTTTTCGGCGCAAGCTTCGGAGGAAGAACTAAGCCCTTATCGTCAGAGTGCGTCATCACCAATCCGCCAATCAACCGTGTGCTCACGCCCCAGCTGGTTTGCCAGACGAAGTCCAGCTTGCCTTCTTTGGTTTGGAATTGCACATCGAAGGCCTTGCCAAAATTCTGGCCGAGATCGTGGCTGGTCCCTGCCTGCAGCGCGAGTCCGTTCTGCATCATGGCTTCAATGGAATAGGATCGCACCGCGCCGGCAAACTTTTCTGCCAGTGTCTTCATGCCTTTTACCACGGGCATGGCCATCACGTTTTCGGCGACCTCGGCGTAAACATCCAACATGCGCAGCGTTTCTTCCAGGGCGTCCTCGTGGGTAGCGTGTGCGGTATGCCCCTCCTGCCAGAGAAATTCCGTAGTACGCAGGAACATGCGCGTACGCAGCTCCCAGCGCAGCACGTTGGCCCATTGATTAATGAGCAAAGGCAGATCGCGGTAGCTGTGAATCCAGCGGGCAAAGAAATGGCCGATGATCGTTTCCGACGTAGGACGGATGACATACGGCTCTTCGAGCTGCTTGCCCCCGGCGATGGTCACCACAGCCAGCTCGGGCGAGAAGCCTTCCACGTGCTCGGCTTCTTTTTTCAGAAAGCTTTGTGGGATGAGCAGCGGGAAATACGCATTCTCGTGCCCTGTGGCTTTGAAGCGGTCGTCGAGTTCGCGCTGCAAGAGTTCCCAAATGGCATAGCCGTTGGGTTTGATGACCATGCAGCCCTTGACCACTTCGGCGGGCTCGGCCATATCGCCTTGCAGGACAACGTCCTGGTACCACGCTGCGAAATCTTCGGATCGAGGAGTAATTTTCTTCATGGATAGGTTATGGGTTCCCAGTTTCTCTATCATTCTCAGCGCAACAATTCATTCGCTTGCGAATGAATTGCGAAGTCGAAGAATCGTTATGGCTCTGTCGAAAACTTTTGTCGCTGAAAAGCGTTCCCTTAACGCGCAAGCGCTCGAAAAAACGGCTTGAAACAGCGGCTTTGATTGCAACTTTATAGGGGTCCTTCGACTGCGCAATGTTCCGCGCTTCGCTTGGAAATATTGTTTCGCTCAGGATGACAACTATATGCGGTAGCGCCAGCACCGGCATCCGCGAAACTGTTAGGTTAACAGATGCGGCATTGCGGGAACAGATGCGGGCGGACGGTAACAGATGCGATGCGGTAGGAGGCAGATGCAGCATAGTAGAGAGGTGGGGGAATCAGCGTTCGCGCAGGTACGATTCTTTATAGCTCAGATAATTATTCGCATAGCGCAGGATGCTTTCCTGGTCTTTTTCGTTCAGCTTGCGGTGAAACTTGCCAGGCGAACCCATCCACAAGGAACCCGGCTCGACGATGGTTTTTTCCGGAATCAAGGTTCCAGCGGCGATGATGGATCCCGCCCCGATTTTCGCGCCATTCAGAATGATTGAACCCATTCCGATCAAACAGCGGTCTTCAATGGTGCAGCCGTGCAGGTTCACGGAATGCCCCACGGTTACGTAATCCCCGAGTGTGACTCCGTACTGCTCTTTCATCCCATGCAGAACGCAATTGTCTTGAATGTTGGTGCTGGACCCAATGCGGATGGCGTACACATCCCCCCGGACGACCGCATTCATCCATACGCTGGAATGCTCGCCGAGAGCAACGTCCCCGATGATTTGAGCAGACTCGTCAATGTAGCAGGATGTTGGGATCGTGGGAGAAATGCCTTTGTACGCGCGAATCATGCCTTTAGCTTAGGAATTCTGGGACAGTGTAACGCATTTACAGCCGGCCCTGCTGCCCGGTTGGCATCGCGGCGGATGCGACCATGCATCGGTGGTCTAAGCGGCAAATTGTTAAAATAGGCAAGAGTGGTGCAGATGCAAACCTTCACCGAACAATTCGATGTAGTGGTGGTGGGCGCGGGGCATGCCGGGTGCGAAGCCGCGATGGCAGCGGCGCGCATGGGCCTGAAGACCGCTCTATGCACGCTTAACGTGGATCTGATCGCGCAGATGTCGTGCAATCCTGCCATTGGCGGAATTGCGAAGGGTCACCTGGTCCGCGAGGTGGATGCGCTCGGCGGCATTATGGGCGAAATCACCGACGCGGTCGGCATCCAGTTCCGCCTGCTGAATACGTCACGAGGGCCGGCAGTGTGGTCTCCCCGGGCGCAATGCGACAAGCAAGCCTACCGCCTGAAAATGCGTGAGGTGCTGGAGTCGCAGGCAAATTTAAAAATCAAGCAAGCCGAAGTCGCGGATTTGATTCTGGAAGAGAATCGAAAAGAAGACATTCCTCTACCAGAATTCAGCGCTACAGGACAGGTAGGGACTGCCGACCTCGGTTCTCCGGTTGAGCCAATCTCGCTTGTGGGTTCGACTCGAAGCTCGGCTGCGAGAACGGTTCGCGGCGTGAAACTCCGTGACGGGCGCACTATCGGCGCTCGCACCGTCATCATCACTACGGGAACATTTCTGAATGGGCTCATCCACTGCGGCGAGCAGCAATATCCCGCAGGGCGGTCGGGAGAGCCAGCCGCAGTGCTGCTGGGAGAATCCCTCAAGAAACTGGGCTTGCGCGGCTGCCGCCTGAAAACCGGAACGCCGCCCCGCCTCGATGGCCGCACGATTGATTGGACGCGGTTCCAGAAGCAGCCCGGCGACGCCGACCCGACCCCGTTCAGCTTCCGTACCCGGCGGGTGGCGCATCACGACTCGCAGGCTCCGTGTTACATCGCGTGGACCACGCCGGAGACACACAAGATTATCCGCGAGAATGTCCATCGCTCGCCTATGTACAGCGGGCAAATTCAATCCACCGGGCCGCGGTATTGCCCTTCCATTGAGGACAAAATCGTAAAGTTCCCCACCAAGATTATGCACCAGCTTTTCCTGGAACCGGAGGGACTGAACACACATGAGATTTATGTGAACGGCATGAGCACCTCTTTACCGGTGGAAGTGCAGCTAGCGATCCTGAAATCCATTCCCGGCCTGGAAACTGCGGAGATGTTGCGGCCCGGGTATGCGATTGAGTACGACGCGATTGATCCCACGGAACTGGAGCGGACGCTTGAGACGAAGCAAATTGCCGGTCTTTTTCTCGCGGGCCAGATCAATGGAACCAGCGGCTACGAGGAAGCTGCCTGCCAGGGGCTTATGGCCGGCATCAATGCAAGCTTACAGGTAAAAAATGAGCCGCCGCTGATTCTCGACCGCTCCGAAGCCTACACGGCCATTCTGATTGATGATTTGATTTCCAAAGGCACCAATGAGCCTTACCGCATGTTCACCTCGCGGGCGGAGTTCCGCCTGCACCTGCGGATTGATAATGCCGACCGCAGGCTTACACCACATGGCCGCCGTATTGGGCTGATTTCCGACGAAGCCTGGCGCGACTATCTTGCGAAGCAGCAGCGTTTGGAAGAGATGCAAAAATTGTTGACGGCCACCAAATTGACGCCGACGTTGCTTTCCGTGGTGATGAACGCACGGTCAAAGCGTTTAGCCGTGCAACAGAATTCTCCGGCGGAGCCGGTGGCAGGCGCTCTTGACGACGATGGCGCCGCCGTAAAAGACCTCGCGATCACTTCGAGCGCACAAACGGACGCAGACTTTTCGTCTGCGGTGGGCCAAAGCCTCGCGCAGCTGCTCAAGCGGCCAGAGATCAAAATTGAAGATTTGGTTCCTGCCTTGAACGAACTCGCGCCGGATTTCTTTTCCAGTGAATGCCCGGAAAATGAGGGGCCCCAGGTACACCGCTCCGCGATACTTACGGCCTTACAGCGGAACGAGCTGAAATCAGCCGAGACAGAGATCAAGTACGAGGGTTATCTGCAACAACAGCAGCGCGCCATTGAACGCCTGAAAAAGGCCGAGCAAAGGGCTATTCCCGATTGGTTTGAATACGATGCAGTCAGCGGGCTCTCGCGCGAGATGCAGGAAAAGCTAATAAAAATCCGACCCCGGACTCTCGGCCATGCCGCCCGCATTCCGGGGGTGACTCCTGCGGCGGTTTCGCTGGTCAATGTTTATATTGAAATTCAGGCAAAACGGCGCAATCAGGCGTTTAGCCTTTGATCAGGCGAAAATAGGCGACGGAATTCGTAATTTCATAGAACCCCTTATCTCCACATACAGCATGTGGGGTATGGAACTGACAAGCCAGCTTTGGCATTCTAAGCTGTGCCTGTTTACACGGAAGCGAGAATCCAGGAACTTTGCGCCAAAGCGTTGGCCGCACAAGACAATGCGGAAGCGGAGCGGATTCTTGTCGAATTGCGGCTCGCCATTGAAGAACATATTTACTATGCGAAAAGCTCTCTGGAAGCACACGCTTCCGTAATTTCGGTACTGGAAGCACACAACGAACCTTCCGAATGAGTCGGCTGTTGCGCCTACGCTGCGGAACAAAGCTGCCTCATGGGTCCAGCCAGTAGTTGCCTTCGCAAACTATCATTTTGATTTTCAAGAGTGAATTATTCCGCCTTTGCGGTATCATCGTTCGCTGCCAGATTGGCAACAAAATCAACGCGAGGCATTCATTTATGAAGAAGCTGATTTGTATCAGTGCCGCAGTACTGATTGCGCTAAGCGCAACCGCGGCGCTTGCCGCCGATGTTACCGGCGCGTGGTCGGGAGATGTACAGGGCCCGAATGGAGATTTTCATCTTACGTTCACCTTCAAGCAGGACGGAGCGAAGTTGACGGGTTCTGTCGGCGGGCCGCAAGGCAACCCGCTCGATATCACAAATGGCAAAGTGGATGGCAACACAATAGCGTTTGATGTTTCTTTCAACGGAACAACCATCCATCACAATGGCACGGTCAACGGAGATGAAATCAAGCTGACTACAAAATCGGATGACGGGAATTTCCCCGGCGGCGAGATGACGCTGAAGCGCGACAAATAGCCTACCCATGCGGCGGTAGTGGATCCATCCAGTGATCCACTACCGAAACGCGCGGTTATTTCCTTTGATTTCTGGCGAGTGAGCGGTTTGAATAGGTTGTACGTTGTTATTGCTCCTTCCGTGGCCAGGTGGGACTGGCCAACTCGATTTCCCAGACTGAATTATCTGAGGAAAGCGGCCCCACAGATTTCAAAAATGCCGGCGCATCTCCTCGCGAGGTAGCCCGCAAAATCCAAATATGGGTGTCTGGGGGCTGTTTCCCGATCAGAGGCGCAACCGCGCCTGCAATGCCTCCAATGTTGACCTTTGCCACGTAGCGTTCGGCGCTGTATCGCGTCCCCGCGATTGAAAATGCGTCCGTGCCTTCCGGCGAAATCTCCAGCTTCACAATGCGTGGTTTAGGGGTCGCTGCCAGCATCTCGATGGTATGCGGGCCGTTAACGGCAAAATTTTTAACTATTACCGAGACAATTCCATTGGCCAGATCGCCGGGCAAGTCCATATGATGCGTTGTGATTTTATTTTTCCCATCTTTCAGATCGCGAACCTTCACTTGTGACTTTGCCCGGTCAATCCATACTTCCATAGGACTCTTAAATGCTGGGCCTTTTTCCAGCAAGTGATCGCTTAACACCTTGAAAGTTCCGCGCTGCGAAAACAACGTCGTCTCTTCGTATAACGAGCCGTCGTTGAAGCGGAATCTAAGCCGCGATGTCACTACTGTTCCTTTGACAATCTGCTCCAGATCGCCGGTCGCAACGGATTTTTGCGCTTGATCGCGCAGAACCAGAAAGCCGTGGGTCACGCCTTCCGGGTATCTCACCGGAATCTGCTCGGCCCGGCACCACGATGCGGGCAAAGCCGTAATTACGAGGACAATCCAGAAGCATCTCCAGAATGGCGCAGGAGTTGACATCATTCATCACCTGGCCGCGGCAAACAGGCGGCGCGGCTATGACGTGAAATTAAACAGCGCAGTTGCCAATGGGAGACTATTGCTATGGCGGGCGATTACCACGCCGCAAATATCTGGTGGCGGCGGCTGGACTCGAACCAGCGACCTACGGATTATGAGACCGTCGCTCTAGCCACCTGAGCTACACCGCCACGGCGAAACCGGCTTGCAAAGGGATACGAAGGCCAGATTGGAAAATACAGGCAGGACAATAATGACCTGTTTTGGCCTTGTGATATCTACAACATTGATTCTAAGAGGCAGCGTAAACTAGTGTCAAACCCGCATTCCTATGGAACTTGCCGCCAGAAGAAAACGTAACCCCAGAACAAAGCGTATTCGTGGATGTCCTTTGAGCGGAATTGACGTCCAAATAGCAAGGTGTAGACCGCAAGGACTTACCGAGGCTACTAAACAGCGGCAGGCCGCGTGACATTTGTCACCCGGCAAAAGTGACGATTCCCACTGGTTCAGCAAATCGGACAGCTTTTAACTTAATGAAGAATTTTGGCGGCGAACCTATGGAGCGAACGATAGAAAATTTACGTGGCATCTGTTGTGCCGGCCCGGCCCACGGCCCATTGCCCATTTGGCTGCCGTCTTTTATTCTTGAAAGATATTTGGGCAGCGAGATCCTTTTCCCACCCGTTCCAGGTTGTTCTTCGGGAGCACACGTATGACTCTGGTTCGTTTTGTCCGCAAAAATGCTTTCCGCAACACGCGCCGCAGTACGCTCACGGTGCTGAGCATTGGTTTTTCCCTGCTGCTGCTGACGCTGATGATCTCCGTCTGGAAGAGTTTTTATGTGGATAAGGGCAGCGAAGCTTCGTCCATGCGCCTGATCACGCGGCATCGGGTTTCGCTCACGTTCACCATGCCAGAGTATTACCGGCAAAAAATCCGCGCCATACCTGGGGTGGTTGACGCGCTGCCGGAAAATTGGTTTGGCGGAAAGTACAAAGACGATACTTCGGGGAATTTCTTCGCGCAGTTTGGCACAGACCCCGAAGACTTTTTCGATGTTTACAAAGAGTTCCAGATACCAGCCGACCAGGTTGCCGCATGGAAGCGCGACCGCGCTGGGGCCGTCGTGGACAGCGAATTGGCCAAAAAATATGGCTGGACGGTCGGCCAGCACATCGTGATTATTGGGCAGATTTTCCCGGTGAATCTGGAACTTACGATTCGCGGCATCTTCAAAGCTCCTGAGCCGACGCAGTCTTTGTACTTTAACGAAAAGTACGTGGAAGAAGCCGTGCCTTACATGAAGGGGCAGCAGGGTTTTTACACGGTGCTTGCCGATTCGCCGCAGGACGTGGGACGCATTGGCCAGGAAATTGATGCGATGTTCCGCAATTCACCGCAGCCCACCAAGACCGAGACCGAAAAGGCCTTCCAGCTCGGTTTTGTGGCCATGCTGGGCAATGTAAAAGCCTTCATGCTGAGCATTGCGCTGGCAGTGGTATTTACCATCCTGCTGGTCTCGGCCAATACGATGGCAATGTCTATCCGCGAGCGCACGCGGGAAGTGGCCGTGTTAAAAACACTTGGCTTCACCCGCCGTACAATCCTGGGTTTGTTTATCGGCGAAGCAATCGCATTGGCACTCACTGGGGGAATTCTTGGATCGCTTGCGGCCATGGTTCTGGGCGCGGGCGCAGCCAAAGCGGGTGGCGGAGGCTTCTTTGCCGGAGCGCTGAACGTAGCGCCTACAACTATGGTGATCGCGTGGCTGGTGGCTGCCCTGGTGGGATTTTTGAGCGCAGCCATTCCCGCATATAACGCTTCGCGCATTGGCATTGTGGAGGGTTTGCGGCATATCGGTTAGAGGCTGAGGGCCGACGCTGAACAAAGAAAAGTTATTGTAGCGCAGATTTCCAGCCGGCTCTCAGCCCCGGAACGGTGGCGCTACTTAAGCTGACGGGAAAAATATGGCGATTCCTATTACTTACAATATCCGCAATTTAAAGCTCCGCAAGGGGCTTACCATCATGACCGCGCTGGGCATTGCGCTTACCGTCACCACCGCGGTTTTTGTGATGGCGCTGCTGGCCGGGCTGGATCGCGCTTTTGTGGGCACCGGAGATCCCCTGAACGTGCTGGTCTTGCGCAAGGGATCGCAGGGCGAGCTTACAGGTGGTTTTCCCGCGGAAAATTTCCAGACGCTCAAAACTTTGCCCGGCATTGCAAAAGATAGTCATGGCGAACCGCTGGTTTCGGGCGAATGGGTGGTCGCCATTGTTCTGCCACGTGCCGATGGATCGGGTGAAGTGAATGTCACCGTGCGCGGCATGATGCAGGATGGGCTGGCATTGCGGAACGGCGTAAAACTCGTGGAAGGCCGCTGGTTCACTCCTGGCCAGCGCGAGGTGGTTGTGAGCGACAGCATTCAGAAGCGCTTTGCCCACGCGAATGTCGGCGACACGCTGCAATTTGGCAAAGGGCCGTGGAAGATTGTCGGCGTATTCAATGCGGGAGGCTCCGCATACGAATCCGAAATTTGGGGTGACGTAAACCAGATGTCTTCGGACTTTGACCGCCAAGGCGCGTATGGATCGGCTTATCTGCGCGCCACCGATCCTGTTTCCGCCGATGCGCTGGTGCATCGCGTCAGCGACGATCAGAGACTCAAGCTGGATGGCATGCTTGAAACCGACTACTACAAAAAGCAGATGAGTTCAGGCAACCTGATTCGGGTGATCGGCTGGATCGTAGCCATCATCATGGCCATTGGCTCGAGCTTTGCCGCCATGAACACGATGTACGCGGCGGTCTCTTACCGGTCGCGCGAGATAGCCACGCTGCGGGTGATCGGTTTTAGCCAACCCAGCATTTTGACTTCGTTTGTTTTTGAATCGGTGGTGCTCTCGCTCTTGGGGGCGGCAGTGGGCCTGGTTCTTATGCTGCCGTTCAACGGCATGACGACGGGCACACAAAATCAAATTACATTCAGCGAAGCTGTGTTCCGGCTGCAGATGACGCCGGAGGTGGCCGCCATCGCGGTACTGTTCGCCATTATCATGGGATTGGTCGGCGGGATTGCGCCGGCATGGCATGCAGCCCGCCAGAATATCCTGACCTCGCTGCGAGGATAGTTTTTACAGGACTTTACGGAAACGGATTTTTGCAACAATAGATCATGTCACTCGACACCAAACATAGCGATCTGCAAAGCTTGCGAATTGACCGCTCTTCACGAGGCAGCAACAATGACGGCGGCTGGGGCGATGGCGGCAATGTTCCCGCGTGGGCGCGCCGTTCCATTCTCATAGGGATTGCGGTTGTCGCTCTGCTCAGCCTGTCCGCTCTTGCTTACCGTCTGTTCGCGCCCAGCATTCCTGAAGTCGAAGTCGCTCGCGCCTCAGCGGAAAACAGCGATGTAGGCGGCGTCGTTCTTACCGCAACCGGCTACATCGTCGCCCACCACAAGATCAGCGTGAACTCCAAAGTTACAGGACGCGTGAAGTGGATTGGCGTGGAAAAAGGCGACAAAGTAAAAGAGGGCCAGGTCCTTGTCCGCCTTGAGGACGAAGAATTCCGCGCGCAATATGAGCAGGCCAGAGGCTCTGCGGATAGCGCCCGCGCCTACCTTGACGAACTCGAACATGGCTCCCGTCCGGAGGAAATCGCCCAGGCCCAGCATAATTTAGACGAGGCCCAGGCCACGGCGGCCAACGATAAAATTACTCTCGACCGCACGCGTCAGCTTGCGGCCCAGGGCGTGCTCTCCCGGCAGGATCTCGATGACGTTACTGCCAAATATCAGGCCGACTTGCAGCATGCGCACTCCTTGCAGCAGAGTCTTACTCTTGCGAAGCTGGGGCCACGCCCCGAAGAAATTGCCCGCGCGAAAGGCGCTCTCATACAGGCAGAAGGCCAGGCCGACTATGCGAAAACGGAACTGGATGCGACAGTCATCCGCGCCCCAGTAAGCGGAACGATTCTGGAACGGACGGCTGAAAAGGGAGAGTTGGTCACTTCCATGTTCGCCAGCGGAACCGAAGGCGGCCCTCAAGGCCAGGTGGTGGCGCTCGCCGACTTGAATGATATTCAGGCCGATCTTGACATCGCACAGGATGATTTTGCCAAGTTGAGTTCAAACCAGAAGGCCATTATCACCGTAGATGCATTTCCTGACCGCAAATATAAAGGTGTGATTGCGGAAATTTCTCCCGAGGCTAATCGGCAGAAAGCCACGGTGGAAGTGAAGGTGCAAATTCTGAATCCGGATTCTTATCTGCGCCCGGACATGAATACCACTGTGCGCTTTCTCGCGGATGAGAAAAAGGCCAGCGCCGAGCCGTCCGGCGTAGTCGTGCCCACCAATTCTGTGCACGGCCAGAACGGAAAGAAAGTCGTATTTATTGCCTTTAACGGCAAGGCTGTAGCCCGCACGGTTGAAGTCGAGGGGCAGCGCAGTGGAGGCCTGCTGGTTTCAGGCCTCGTCGGCGGAGAAAACGTGATTACCTCCGCTCCGCAAGATTTGAAAGATGGTCAAAAAATAAAGATCAAGGGGCAGCCATGAGCACCGCAGTCGCGAATGTCGCTACGCAGACCAAAGTTGTACAAGTCCGCAATGTCAGCAAGGTTTTCAAGCGCGATGCTTTTGAAGTGAAAGCGCTCGACGATGTTTCCATCGAGATCGCTGGCGGAGAATTCCTTGCCCTGATGGGCCCTTCGGGCTCGGGTAAGACGACGCTACTGAACATGATCGCGGCAATTGACCGTCCCACAGCGGGAGAATTGCTTGTGCTCGGGCAGAATATTTTCAGCTTCAGCGACGCCCAATCCGCCCGCTGGCGCAATGAGCACATTGGCTACATCTTTCAGACGTTCAACTTGATTCCCGTGCTCACTGCGTTTGAAAACGTCGAACTGCCCCTGCTCCTTACGAAACTTAACGCCCAGCAGCGCAGGGACCATGTGCTGACCGCGCTCAAGCTGGTCGGCTTGGAAGAACGCGTAAACCACTTGCCCAAGCAACTCTCCGGTGGACAGGAACAGCGCGTCGCCATTGCCCGCGCTATCGTAAGCGACCCCACGTTGCTGTTGGCGGATGAACCTACAGGAGACCTCGACAGCCATTCGGCGACGGAAGTTTTGGAAATCCTGAAACGCCTGAATGAAGACTTCCACAAAACGATTGTGATGGTGACGCATGATCCTCATGCGGCTTCCTACGCACACGTCACGCGCCACCTGGAAAAAGGCATGTTGCTGCCGCCGGCGTAGTTTTGGGCTGCGATGGTCCGAAGGCCGAAGGTCACCACATCTTCCGCCTAACAAAATGAATGCTGCGACCTCAGCAAACCGCCTTCAGAGATGAATCTGGCCTTTCCTTAATGCGCCGCGCGGCGTTGGGTACTTTCGTGCTATCCCGTTGGTGGCCCACGGGTAACCTCGCTCTTGCTCCCATTCAACCCGTAAACTAGGGTGGTATACGCAGAATCATAAGCAGGGGCCGCAGTGACCACTGACGAAGAACTGTCGCTACTCGACTCTCATCTTCGCCGTTTGAAGATTGAGTACGAGATTTTTTTCAGCAATCCGACCAAGAAGCCTCCGGCCGACCTGGAATGGAAGGTCGTGAATCTGCTGCGCAAATTTTCCGACGGCGGGCGAATGAACTTTACCCAGCGTTTCCGTTACAACGAGATGGCGCAGCGCTACGCAATGTACAGCGACCTATGGCGGAAGAAGAGCCGCATCCGCGAGGAAGGTTACCGCAGGCCGCAGGACGCGCTGCTTTCCGTACAGGGTGTGCGTTCAGCAGAAAACGAAACGCAGCACAAAGCATACGGCGTGAATGCCGAGGCGGCCGCCGCCGCAACCGGGCATAATGCGCATACTGTGGCTGTTGAAGAACCGCTTAAAGTTGAATGCTCTGACGCGCGTAGCGAAAAAGACCGCGTAGAAAAACTTTATAAGGCCCTGGCCGAAGCTAAGAAAAAAGCTGGGGAACCAATTTCAGGCAACTTCGATAGCTTCAGCTCTTTCGTGCAGAAGAAGACCGAGCAAATCCGCAAACAATATGGCTGCCACGCGGTCGAATATACGGTGGATGTGCAAGATGGCCAAGTGAAGCTGAAAGCAAAGGCCAAGGTTTAACCCTGCCCCGTTTTCGAATGCCTGCGTTGCACATCGCGATGCCGGTGTTTCCGCTATGCAGACCTGCCCTCATGGCGGAACCGCGCGGGTAACCTCGTCATGGAATTGACGAATGACGCTGGCGGCGAGAATATTCAGAAGGAGAACTCTGCTCGATATGCGCATTAAATTCTGGGGGGTGCGGGGATCAACCCCGACTCCTCAAGCCGAAAATTTGCGGTATGGAGGCAATACCTCCTGCGTAGAAGTGCGCCTGGGACAGAGCTTGTTTATTTTTGATTGCGGCACGGGCCTGCGCACCCTGGGGCAGCATTTGCGGCAGGAATTTAATGGCAGCGCCATGTGCGCACATGTTTTCGTCTCTCATTTTCACTGGGACCACATTCAGGGAATTCCATTCTTCGGGCCTTTTTACGACAAGCCGGAAAACCGTTTTCTGTTTCACTCCTCCAGCCGCACGCGCAGCCTGAAGCGGGTCATGGAAGAACAGATGGCGGTGCCGTACTTTCCGGTCAACACCACCGAGATGAAGGCCGGGCGTAATTTCTACGACCTTGAGCCGGGCCGGATTGATCTCGATGGAATCAGCGTGGAGGCCATGTGGCTGAACCATCCCCAGGGATGCATGGGCTTCCGCCTGGAAACGAAAGAAGGAATTTTCGTTTACGCCACCGACAATGAACCGGGGGATGTAGCCTTCGATAAAAATGTCCGCAAGCTGGCCGCCGGCGCCGATGTGCTTGTATATGACGCCCAATATCTGCCGGAAGAATATGAAGCCCGCAAGCGGGGATGGGGGCATAGTCATTGGCGGGAGGGCGTGAACATTGCGATGGAAAGCGGCGCAAAAGAATTAGTCCTCTACCACCACGATCCTGACCACGACGATGCCTGCATTGATCGGACCGTCAGCGAGGCCCGTAATTACTACGCGCGCGTCCGCGCCGCGGCCGAAGGCATGGAAATCGAGATTTAAGACCCAGACTTCGTTTCAAATTGCATATTCGCCGAATCGCCATGATTTGAGCAGTCAAATGCGCTGCCCCGCATGCTCTACCCGTAAAATGAATTCGTGAACCTCGACGACACCATTGTCGCGATTGCCACGCCCCCGGGCCGTGGTGGCATCGGAGTAGTGCGGCTGGCAGGGCCGGGGGCATGCGAAATTGCTCTGCCGATGCTTCGCTTAAAACACGCGCTGGAGCCTGGACGCGCAGTATTCGGGGAATTGATTGACCCTGGAAATTTCTCCGGGGACGTAGAGGGCTCCGCGGACGCCGGAACTACTCCTCTTCCGAATTCCCGCATGGACGAAGTCGTAGTGATGTATTTTGCAAGACCTCGTTCCTACACCACGGACGACATTATTGAAATTTCGGCGCATGGTTCGCCCGTGGTGCTTGGTCGCATTGTGGAACTTGCGCTGGCCGCCGGCGCGCGGTTGGCGGAGCCGGGGGAATTCACCATGCGCGCATTCCTTAATGGGCGGCTGGATCTGACGCAAGCCGAAGCTGTCCGCGATCTGATTGACGCGCAGACCGTGTATCAGGCAAAAGTTGCGGCGCAGCAACTGGAGGGCGCACTCTCCCGCCGGATACAGCCCATAAAACAAAAGCTGATTGAACTGATCGCACTGCTTGAGGCGGGAATTGATTTTGCCGAAGACGATGTCGCCGTACTTCCCGAAAGCGAAATTTCCCGGCAGTTGTCCTTGATCGAAGCGCCTCTGGAACAGCTTGCCCGTTCTTTTGCCTATGGCAAGATGGTGCATGAAGGGCTGACGCTGGCCATTGTGGGGCGTCCGAATGTCGGCAAATCAAGTTTATTTAACCGCTTAATCGAACGCGAACGCGCAATTGTGACCTCCACACCGGGCACCACTCGCGATTTGGTCAGCGAAACAGTTTCGCTGCAGGGAATCCCGATCAAGCTGGTGGATACTGCGGGCATCCGGCAGGCGCTCGATGAAGCTGAAAGTATCGGCATACAAAAATCTTTGGAGGCGCTGGCGGATGCCGATTTAGTCTTGATCGTGTTGGATGGATCCCAAGCTGTGGTTGCGCAAGACGAAGAGTTGCTGCGGCAAGCGGCGCAACGCGCGGCGATTTTGGTGCGGAACAAAGCGGACCTGAACGGAACTTGCGCTGCCCCAATTGACTCCCCGTTGCCGCAGGTGAAAACCTCAGCTGTTACCGGCGAAGGCATCTCGGAGTTACGGCGAGAAATATTGCGCCACGTCAGCGGAGAAAAAGGTATGCAGGTTGACCCGGGGTTCCTGACCAACGTAAGGCAGCAACGGCTGGTACAGGACGCAATCTCTGGACTGCAAAAGGGCAGAACCGCCGCGAGAAGTGAAACCCCCCACGAGATGGTGCTGCTCGACCTTTACAGCGCATTGCGCGCCCTAGACGAAATCACCGGCGCGACCACCACCGACGACATTTTGAACCTGATCTTCAGCACCTTCTGCATCGGGAAATAGAAGCAATCTCCTAATCGCGGCGCTCCGAACAAACACCCGATTTGTGTCTACCGTGCCGCCGGGGAAATTTTCGAAAAACGAAGATGTATGGAAACGTCCGCGCTACTGGGCCACCT
>JAICKN010000288.1 GCA_025927855.1 Terriglobales bacterium | reverse complement strand
TACAATGCGGTGGTGCGCGACCTGAACACGAAAATTCAGTCGTTCCCAACGAACCTGCTGGCTGGTATGTTCGGCTTTCAGCAACGTCAGTTCTTTGAGGCCGACGCGGGAGACCGGGAGCCGGTTGCGGTCAAATTTTAGCGGTGAATTTAAAAATCGGTTTTATGTTTCATTCCTCATGAACGAACCTGTCTATTCTTTGGCCAGAAAACTATTCCAGGTGTTCCGCACTTTCGCTCTTTCTTTTGCCCTCATCGTAACCGCGACCTTTTTATTCGCAGTTCCTTCCGCCGCCCGAAGCTGGCGGATCGCCGATTACCAGGACAATATCAACGTCAAGCCGGATGGCTCTGCCGATGTGCAGGAGCGAATCACCGCAGTATTCATTGGCTCGTTCCAGGGAATTCATCGCAGAATTCCCGTGGAATATCCCGGCCCGGGCGATACAAATTTCACGCTGTTTCTGAAAGTGACCGGCGTACGCGATGAAAATAACAGCCCGCTAAAATACGAGGTCAGCACCGCGGGCGATTATCGTGATATCAAGATCTACGTTCCCAACGCGGCCGATACCACGCGCACCGTCGTCATTGATTATTCCGTGCGCAACGTCACGCGGTTTTTCCCCGACCATGACGAATTTTATTGGAATGTAACCGGCAATGACTGGCCAGTTCCAATTGACCATGCCGCAGCTACCGTGCAATTCCCCGCCAATGCCGCAGGGTCGTTGCGGGCGCAGGCGTTCACAGGGGTTTACGGCTCCAAACAAAATGACGCGACTTCCAACGTGAAGGACGCAACTGTCAACTTTGAAAGCAACAACCCGCTGCCCATGCGCGGCGGATTGACCATTGATGTTTATTTGCCCAAAGGCATTCTGCAGCAGCCGGGCAAATTCACGCTGGCTCTGTGGTTTGTAGAAAGCAATCCCATTGTTCTTTTGCCGCTCCTCACGCTCCTTGTGATGTTCGCATTGTGGTGGAACAAAGGCCGCGATCCGGATCCAGGGCGTTCCATTGCCGCGCAATATGAACCTCCCGCTGGCTTTACTCCGGCAGAGGCGGGCGCCTTGTTAGGCGATCAAGTCCATCCCCAAGACATCACTTCCACTCTGGTTGATTTAGCTGTGCGGGGATTCGTGAAAATTGAGGAGACCGATCCGAAAGGGCTGGTTTTTCATCACAAGGACTATGTTTTTCATCTTCTAAAAAATTCCCGCGACTGGCGCGGACTTGCGCCGCATGAAGACGTCATGTTGAGCAACGTGTTTCCCGGCCAGGACACAGAAACTGCTCTTTCCAGCCTCCGCAACCGCTTCTATGTCGCGATTCCCAAGATTCGCACCGACATCATGTCATCTCTGCGGCAAAAAGGCATGTACCTGCTCGATCCCGATTCCGCCAATGGCTACAGCATAGTCGCGGCATTATTGATTGTTGCGCCTTTCATCATTGTGCAGGTTTTGGGATGGAAGGATGTATTTGCTTCCTTCCCGCTCGTCGTGGCCGCCGGGGTGGTCTCCGCATTCATCTGGTGGTTATTTGCCCGCCAAATGACCGCCAAAACCATGAAGGGCGCGCAAACGCGCGTAGCTGTGCTCGGCTTCCAGGAATTTATGAACCGGGTGGATGGGGAGCGGCTGAAGAAAATGCCTCCCGATACTTTTGAAAAATATTTGCCTTATGCCATGGCGCTGGGCGTGGAACATCATTGGGCGCGCGCCTTTCAGGGCATCATCCAGAATCCGCCAACGTGGTATGCGGGACCGGCAGGATACCCGGGTATGGGCTTTAATCCTGTTTTCTTCTCCAGTTCCATGAGCAGCATGGCGAGCAATATGCATGAGGTATTCGTCTCCGCGCCTCGGGCCAGTTCCTCCGGCTCAGGCTGGAGCGGCGGAGGCTTCAGCAGCGGCGGCGGATTCTCCGGCGGCGGCTTCGGTGGCGGCGGCGGTGGAGCATTTTAGCGCGGCAACAGACGCACCACACAATTCCGCGCAATTGAAAATCGCGTATGATTCCGGTGCATGGCAATTCGCGCAACCAATGCTCCTGATGGCCGTCTTCGCCGCGTTGAAGGGCGGCACAACAAGCTCGTCAAAGAACTCCGAAAAGCGTTTTCCCAGGCCGAGCTGACTCCTGACGGTTATTGCGCTATAGAAGGCGCGAGGATTCTGGAGGAGGCCATCCGCAGCGGTCTCCGCATCAAAACGGTGTTTTTTAGCGCATCCGCCGCCGGCAAAGCCGCAAAATTATTGCCTCAACTCGGCGGGCACGTTGAAACCTTGCTGCTGCCCGATGCGCTTTTTTCCAACATCGTCCCCAGCGATGCTCCGCAAGGCATTGCCGCGCTTGTACGATTGAAGAATTTTTCCCTGGAAGAAGTTATCGCGAAAGCGCCGTATGGCCCGGTGCTCGTGCTGACTGGCATCCAGGACCCAGGCAATGTTGGGACCATTCTTCGCTCAGCCGAAGCATTCGGAGCAATTGGCGTTTTGCTCAGCGAAGGAACAGTTAGTCCGTTCAACTCAAAAGTGGTGCGCGGTTCGGCGGGCTCGGCTTTTCGCTTGCCTGTTGTGCAAACAAAACTGGACGGCGCGGTCCCGCTGTTAAAACAAAATTCTGTCCGGCTGCTGGCCACGTCCTCTCATAAAGGCATGCCGTTGCATGAAGCCAAACTTAGCGGCCCCGTCGCCATCTTTATTGGGAATGAAGGCGCGGGCGTGCCCCGCAATGTCCTGCCCGCGATGGATGAAATGCTAGCCATCCCCCACTCGGACCAGGTGGAATCGCTGAATGCCGGCGTCGCAGCCAGCATTGTGCTTTACGAAATTGCAAAACAACGCACTGCGGTTGGGTCGCGAAAATAATATGGGATTATTCCAGTCCATTCCCGGCAGCCCGGTGAACGACCCCAGCCGGCCTCTTGCCGACCGTATGCGTCCCCGCACCCTTGACGAATTCATAGGGCAAGAACAGTTGGTCGCTCCCGGCAAGCCATTGCGCACCCAAATTGAGCGCGACGATATCGGTTCGTTGATCTTTTGGGGGCCGCCCGGGACCGGCAAAACCACACTGGCGCAAATTATTGCGCGCATGACCAAGGCGGAATTCATTGAATTTTCCGCCGTGCTTTCTGGGATCAAAGAGATCAAGCAAGTAATGGCCGAAGCGGAACGCGCGCGGCAATATGGCACGCGCACAATTGTTTTTGTGGATGAAATCCACCGCTTCAACAAAGCCCAGCAGGATGCGTTTCTACCTCACGTGGAGAAAGGAAACATACGGCTGATCGGCGCGACAACGGAAAATCCTTCCTTTGAAATTATCGCGGCGTTGCTCTCGCGGAGCCGGGTGTACGTCCTGAAGCCGCTGAGCGAAGACCAGATCGTCACGTTATTGCAGAGGGCGATTGCCGATGAAGAGCGCGGCCTGGGAAGCATGCATCTCCACGCGTCTGATGACGCACTGCGCAAGATCGCGGCTTACTC
>JAICKN010000272.1 GCA_025927855.1 Terriglobales bacterium | reverse complement strand
TTCCTCGCTGAAGCACCCTGCGATTGCCTTCTGACCTATCGAAGCTCTGCGCATTTGCGCGGAGATCACAGAGGGATATGCCGGGTAGGGCAGGCGAAACGGAGCGCCTCTGGATGTTTCAGGCTTGGCGCCACCGTCGTCAGCAGTCCGAAAGTTAACCGAAATTTTCCGCTTGGCAGCGTTAGCGGAAATCATGGTTGGCCGAAGCCATCCAGACCCTGACTCAGGGATGAGACAGCATGTGTGGTTCTTTCGTGCGCTAGGTGCGCGGAGGAAATTGCGCGGCTGAAGGAGCAGTAAGCTAAAATGCCTACCTTCAATCAATTAGTGCGCGACGGCCGCAAGCGGCCACGGTACAAGACGGCGAGCCCTGCGTTGCAGGGATGTCCGCAAAAACGCGGTGTCTGCACCCGTGTTTACACGCAGACCCCCAAGAAGCCGAATTCGGCTCTCCGGAAGGTCGCCCGTGTGCGCCTGACCAACGGTATTGAAGTAACGACGTACATTCCCGGCGTCGGCCACAATTTGCAGGAGCACTCGATTGTGCTGATCCGCGGAGGCCGCGTGAAGGACCTTCCGGGTGTCCGTTACCACGTGGTGCGTGGCACGCTCGACTCGGTCGGCGTGGCCAACCGCAAGCAGGGAAGATCGAAGTATGGCGCGAAGCGCCCGAAGGCTTAAAACATGCCAAGAAAAGGACATATCGGCAAGCGTACGGTCGAGCCTGATGCCGTTTATCAGTCGGATCTGGTGACCAAGTTCATCAACTCCATGATGTGGCAGGGTAAGAAGAGCACTGCGGAAAACATTTTTTACAAGGCCGTCAAGAACCTGGAGCAAAAGGGCGGAGACGAAGGCCTGAAGTTGTTCAAGAAAGCGGTCGAGAACGCCAAGCCGCTGCTCGAAGTGAAGACCCGCCGCGTGGGCGGCGCAAACTATCAGGTGCCGGTGGAGGTCAATGCAGACCGCCGCACTTCGCTCGCCATCCGCTGGCTGGTGACCTACTCCCGTGGACGGGGTGAGAAGGGGATGATTGACAAGCTGTCGAATGAATTGCTCGATGCCGCCAATGGCAAAGGCGCGGCCATTAAGAAGAAGGAAGATGTTCACCGCATGGCGGAAGCGAACAAGGCTTTCGCGCATTACCGGTGGTGAGAAGAATTTTGTAAGCGGGTAATTTTGTAATTTAGGAACGTTGCTGGGGATTGGTTTCAATTTCCAAATTGCCCGATTACAAAATTACGAAATCAAAACCGAAGTCAGAACCGAAGTCAGAACCTTAGAAAAGAGTAGAAGAGAGTCGTGCCTAGAACAGTTCCATTAGAGCGTTGCAGAAACATCGGCATCATGGCCCACATTGATGCCGGCAAGACCACTACGACGGAGCGCATCCTGTTTTATACCGGACGCACGCACCGCATCGGAGAGGTCCACGAAGGCACTGCGACCATGGACTGGATGGAGCAGGAGCAGGAGCGCGGCATCACCATCACCTCCGCCGCCACTACCTGCACCTGGCGCGACATCCGCATAAATATCATTGATACTCCCGGCCACGTGGACTTCACCGCCGAGGTCGAGCGTTCGCTGCGCGTGCTCGACGGCGCAGTCGCTGTGTTTGACGCCGTGCATGGCGTGCAGCCGCAGTCGGAAAAAGTCTGGCGCCAGGCCGATAAATACGGCGTTCCGCGTATTTGCTTCATCAACAAGATTGACAAGATGGGAGCTGATTTCGAGCACGCCGTTGATACCCTCCGCAAGCGCCTGAATGCCAAGCCGGTAGCGATCCAGATTCCCATTGGTCAAGAAGCGAAATTCATCGGTGTCGTGGATCTCATTCAGATGAAAGCCATCATCTGGAAAGACGAGACGATGGGCGCGGAATACGTCGTTGAAGAGATTCCGGAAAATCTGAAAAAGAAGGCCGAAGCCTTCCATGCGCAGCTGGTCGAAACCATTGCCGAAAACGACGATGAGATGCTGCACAAGTTCCTCGAAGGCGAGACCATTTCCGCCGAGGAAATCAAGAAGTCGCTGCGCAAATCTACGATCGCGCTGAAGGTTTTTCCTGTGGTCGTGGGAACGGCATTCAAGAACAAAGGCGTGCAGCCGCTGCTCGATGCGGTCGTAGATTATCTTCCCTCGCCGCTCGATACGCCGGAGACTAAAGGCACGAATCCCGACAACAAAGAAGAAATTGTCACCCGCAAAGCTGACGACAAAGAGCCGTTCTCGGCGCTGGCTTTTAAGATTATGGCGGACCCGTTTGTCGGCCAATTAACGTTTATCCGCGTTTACTCGGGACAGTTGAAGTCGGGCGATTCGGTGTTGAATCCGCGCACGGGAAAGACTGAGCGCATCGGGCGTCTGCTCAAGATGCACGCCAACAAGCGCGAAGACATCAATGAAATTCTGGCGGGCGATATCTGTGCGGCCGTCGGTTTGAAGAACGTCTCCACCGGCGATACCATCTGCGACGAAAAGCATCCGGTGGCGCTCGAATCTATTACCTTTGCGGTCCCGGTCATTTCGGTTGCCGTCGAACCCAAGACCAAAGCCGACCAGGAAAAGATGGGCCTGGCGCTGGCCAAGCTGGCCCAGGAAGACCCCACATTCAAGGTCCACACCGATCCCGACAGCGGACAAACCATCATCAGCGGCATGGGCGAGTTGCATCTGGAAATCATCGTAGACCGCATGATGCGCGAGTACAAAGTCGAGGCCAATGTGGGCAAGCCGCAGGTGGCGTACCGCGAGACCATCCGCAAGCATTCGGAAGCGGAAGGCAAATACATCCGGCAGACCGGCGGGCGCGGCCAGTACGGGCACGCAAAAATCTATCTCGATCCGCAACCCGCGGGAACGGGTTACGAGTTCGTCAACGAGATTGTGGGTGGCTCGGTTCCCAAGGAATTCATCAAGCCAATCGATCAGGGAATCAGGGAAGCGCTCGAAGGCGGCATTCTCGCCGGCTATCCCATGGTGGACGTGAAGGCCACGCTCTACGATGGCAGCTATCACGATGTGGATTCGAACGAAATGGCGTTCAAGATCGCCGGTTCGATGGCGTTCAAGGAAGCCGCGCGCAAGGCGTCGCCTGTGCTGCTTGAGCCGGTGATGGCGGTCGAAGTCGTGACCCCGGAAGATTACGCGGGCGCAATCATGGGTGATCTGAGTTCGCGCCGTGGACGCATTGAAGGCATGGAGCACCGCGCCGGTTCGCAGGTGATCAAGGCCATCGTTCCGCTTGCGGAGATGTTTGGATATGCGACGCACATGCGTTCGTCCACGCAGGGCCGCGCGGAGTACTCGATGCACTTTGCCCGTTACGAGGAGGCCCCGCGTTCTGTCGCGGAGGAAATCATCGCGCGGGTGCAAGGCGCGGCGAAATGACTACACGCCCAGCGGTTCGTTGATTCGAAAGATTGGGATCAGAAGTTTGTGGTTGATCGAAGATTTTGGGTGGCGGATGGCCGGCGGGCAGATTTTGAGAGAGTTTTTGGTTTAGGTGGAGTTTGGAGCGGGTTGTTGTTCGAGGTTGAGGGTTGCCTGCTCACTGAAGTTTGGTGCGAGTTTCCGGAATCTCGGCAATATCGAGTAAGAGATTTTTGGAGTTGGCATAGGGATTTTGAAAATTTTCGTGCGCGCTTTCAATCGCAGTACGAACGTTTCGAATGCTGGATTGTTTCGGAAAGATTGATTGAGAGGGAAGAGTTCCTGGGCGCGTACTACGAGAAACAGCAAGACGATGACGGAGACGATTTGGTTCCGTCGTAACGAGGGAAAGCGATATGGCGAAAGAAAAATTTGAGCGGAACAAGCCGCACGTGAATGTAGGGACGATCGGTCACATTGACCACGGGAAGACGACGCTGACGGCGGCGATCACGAAGGTGCTGTCGAAGCACAATCCGAAGATCCAGTTC
>JAICKN010000284.1 GCA_025927855.1 Terriglobales bacterium | reverse complement strand
GCTGCGCCACAATTGCACGATTGATGGCAATCATGGTGAGCACCGAGGCTTGATAAAACTGCTTGCGGTCTGCAGGGATTAGCGGCTCAATCGGCAAAGCTTTCTTCCAAACAGCGTCCCAGCGTGGCTGCGCATCTCCGCATTGCTGGATTTCATGCGGCGCAGCCTCATTCAGCCAGCTCTTTCCACTTGCTGTATTCCGCGAGCAACTGCGCATGTTGCACGTCATCGAGAGCAGCTACTGCCTGACGCGCCTCCTCCCGCCTCTCATACTTCGGACTAAACTTTGGCCTGTAAGCCCTGGTTCACGCTTGGTTCTCAAGCTTGGGTTCTCACGCTTCCTTTCTCAACCCTGGCTTCTCAACCTAGGCTATTCAACCCTGGTCTTTTAACTTCAATCTGGATTTATTCTCTTCCAGGAATTCGCGAAGCTTCTCGGAGGTATCGAGCAGGCGAATCCACTGTTCGTAATAAAGGGTTACGGGAAACCGCCCAAGGCCATACACACTGACGCCGCCTTTTTCGCCCACTCGGAATTCCAGGCTTCCGGTCCGGCGGGTGCCCTGCTGTTTTTCCAGTTCTGACAGCTTCGCTTTCAGTTCTTCATAAGTCGGTTCAGCCATTCGCAACTCCTCTTAAATAATTTTCAGATGAGTTTTGTTCCCACCATCATAAGTGCAGGCCGCAGAAGCCAGCAAGCGAGAGCACTGCGAGATCGCTGAATTAAATCGCCTCTATGCGCTTCTACTCGATTGGGTAATTTTGGAATCCGCGTATTCGGGTTCGCGTCCGCAGCATGCGCCGCGAGGGATGGGAGCGCCATGCGGGCAGGTCCGCGGATGGCCCAGGAAGGAGCATATTTTGTCCGTCGCTTCCGGCGAAAGAATGTGCTCGAATTTGCAGGCCTGCTGCTCGATTTCGGCTTCGCTGTCCATGGCGAGACTGTCGGTAAAGAGCCGCTCGGCGAGGCGGTGGCGGCGGATAATGTCCGCAGCTAACTGGCGTCCTCGTGGTGTGAGTTCGACGATCATGCTGCCGTCGCCTATCGCGGTCGAGGCAGGTTTAAGCGCATCATGGCAGGGATTCACGAATGGCTTGTGATTGTGGGCTTGAGGCGGATGCGGCTGCACCGTCACCAGGCCCATTTCCGCCATTTTTTCTGTGGCAATGTCCACCGGCAACGCTCCGTGTACTTCCATGCGCCCGATCTCTGCAATTTCTCCATGCTCTTCGAGCACCCAAAGCTCTTCCAGCACCTCATCGAACTGCTCTTCATCGCCCATGGAGAAAACTTCATGGGCCGCGATTTTGCCATGGTGCAGTTCAATGCGCCGGTCGGCCAGCCGCGCCACTACAGGGTCATGCGTCACCATAACAATGGTGCGTCCCTGGCGGTGCAGTTCGCGCAACAGGCGCAGAACAATTTCTTCATTCACGGCGTCGAGGTTGCCCGTGGGCTCGTCGGCCAGAATGATTTTGGGATCGTTAATCAGAGCGCGCGCAATGCAGACCCGCTGCTGCTCGCCGCCGGAGAGTTGCGAAGGAAGATGGTGGGCGCGTTCTCCCATGCCCACGCGCCGCAGGGCCTCCATGGCCTCGCCTTCATCGGTCATGCTGTGGAAGTATTGCGCCAGCATGACGTTTTCCAGGGCGGTGAGGTAAGGAATGAGGTGGAAATGCTGAAAGATAAAGCCAATTTTTTCCGCGCGCACACGATTCAATTCTGTGGCAGAGAGATGGGCGACATTCAATCCATCGAGCCAGATATTGCCGGAGGTTGGCCGATCAAGGCAGCCAATGAGGTTTACCAGCGTGGATTTGCCCGAGCCTGAGGGGCCCATTACGGAGACCCATTCGCCTGCTTGGACGGTGAATGAAAAATCGTCGAGCGCAGGGATAATTCCGCTGGCCGCTTCGGCTTGTGCGGGATAAACCCGGCTCACATGTTCCAGCTTAATCATGTCGATGCAGGCAAACTGCGGAACGTATCACTATTCCCCTCTTAGAATGTTAGCAGGCTGCGTCCGCCGCAACAGGGAAATCGGCACAAAGGACGCCAATAAGGCGACCAGAATGCTTCCCAGCAAAACGGGCAGAAAAATATTCAGCCGGGGAGCGACCGGCGCATGGAAATTTGCCCGGCCAATCCACATTGCGATGCCGATGCCAAGGACGAACCCAATGAAAGCTCCCACCGCGCCCAACGCCGCCGACTCTGCGGCCAGGAATCCGGTGATGATGCGCTCGGAGGCGCCCAGTGCCTTCATCACGGCGAAATCGCGGCGCCGGTCATAAACCCATCCCATCAGCGTGGCCAGTACGCACAGCGCGGCAATGACCACGATCAGCACGGCGGAAGCGAACACCATGGAACGGGTCTTGCCCAATACGCGCGCCTCTCCTTCGAGTACCTGCTGAATTGGACGGACTTCCGCGCCCGGAAGGGCGGCAGATAATTTTTGCGACACACCCCGAATTTGCCCAGGATCGCCGTAAGCTTGTACTTCAATCGTCGAAGGCGCGACGCCAGTCCACGCTTCGAAATCATTCAAGGAAATATAAATGCGGCTGTCTTCATCTGCCCCGGTGCTCACCGTGCCGGCAGCAGTCAAATGGATGGTCTTGCCGTTAAATGTTAAATCAAATGTTTTGTCTCCAGACCCGGTATTCACCTGGAGAGATTTTGCCGCGCGTGTGCCCAGCAAAGCCGTTTGCGGGGCTTCCGGCCACTTCGTTACCGACCACCAGCTATCGAGTTTTTGCACTTCCGCAAATGCCGTGCCCGCAACCACCACTAATTTTCCCTGGGGAGTATTTGCCACCGCGTAAGCGAATGGAACGGCAATGCCCTGGCCATCGAGAACGGTGGTGACTTTGTTCAGCGCATCCGTAGGCAGTGGATTTCCGTCCTTCGATACCACTGCAATATTTGCGCCATAGCTGCGGAATTCGCGCCGCATCTTGGCTTGCATGTCTACATAAAGGTTGAGCATGGCGGTCGCGGTTGCAGCGGCGACGATCATGGCCAGCAGCGCCGCGGCCGCGCGGGCCTTGCGCAAGGTGGCGGCGCGCCAAAGCATTCGCAGGAACATGCTTCTCGGGAGCATGGAAGACCGTTTTGCTCCCCTGCGCGATGAAGCTGAAGGGTTCATCCTTCACCTCGCAGAGCATAGACCGGATCGAACTTGACGGCGCGGCGAATCGCGATGGCGCTTCCGGCAAAGGTCACAAGCACGGCGATGCCCAGAACGATGGGGAAGAGGACCGGTTGGATTTCCATTTGGGAGTTGAAGATGATGCGGCCAATTACGCGGGCGAGAAGCGAGCCGCCAAAATATCCCACAACGCCCGCGAGAACGGCCAGCAGCGCCGCTTCGGCAAAGAACAAAGTGGCGATCGTAAGGTTCCGCGCACCCAGCGCCTTCATAAGTCCAACCTCAGGCCGCCGTTCAAAAATTGCCGTGGCCATGGCTGCCGCAACCGCTAATACTGCGGCAAAGAGTGCGGCCAGAGTGACCAAAAGCATGAGTCCCTGGATGCGGGAAAGAATTGTGCCTTCAGTCTGCGAGACCTGCCGGATTTGTTCCGCATGGGAATTCGGAAT
>JAICKN010000157.1 GCA_025927855.1 Terriglobales bacterium | reverse complement strand
TCTGGCGAAACCAGCAGGAACAGCAAAACAGCTTAGGCAAGTTGCAGGTTTTCGCTCTATTAACTTGTTTTTTTACAAGCTGCACCAAGAAACCGGAATCAACTCACATGGACCTGACCTCAACTGAAATTCGTGTGCTGGGCGCCTTAATCGAGAAGGACATCACCTCACCGGACTACTATCCGTTGTCACTGAATGCGCTGGTGAATGCTTGCAACCAGAAAAATAACCGCGAACCCGTGATGGAACTGGATGAAGATTCTGTCCGCCATGCGCTCGATACATTGCAGGCCAGGCGCATGGCCGGAGCCGGGGGCGGGGCCGATAGCCGCGTGACCAAATATGAGCACCGTTTGCAAGAAGTTTTTAACTTCGACCGCCGCGAAATCGCCATTGTTTGCGTATTGCTCCTGCGTGGCCCGCAAACGCCCGGCGAGTTGCGGGGCCGCACCGAGCGCATGTACCACTTCGACTCTCTCGAGGATGTGCAATCTACGCTGCAACGCTTAATGCAGCGTGAACCGCCGCTCGCGGTCATGCTTGCGCGCCAGCCGGGCACGAAAGAGTCCCGCTACATGCACTTGTTTGCCGGAGAAGTGGAAGCTACGGCGCAAGCTGTTCCAACCGGATGTGAGTCACGCATTTCGGAAACTGGCAGCCCGGGCAAAATTGCCACCCTGGAAAATGAAGTGGCGTCACTGCGGGAAGAAGTCGCCGAATTGAAGCGGCAGTTCGCCGACTTCCGCAAGCAGTTTGAGTAGTGCGTTGTTGTAGTGTGGCTTGGAAATCGGTGTGCGAAAACCAGCCATTGCCGAAACATTTTTACCCATGTCATCCCGAGCCGTTTTTGCGAGGGACCTTACGACAGACTGCCCCGCACGTGCAGTTGGAGGGAGTAGCACTCCCGCTAGCCGCATCGGAGATTTGGAAAACTCAAGATCCCTCTGTTGCTCGCTGCACTCACGCGTCGCGATGACATGTTTTTGCGGTTTTCGTTCAAACTGAGCACTACTGGAAACTCTCTTCGATTTTGCACCTTCTTTTTGTGTGTTTTCCCCCACGCTGTGTTTCACATTCAACAGCCATCCCAACTCCTTCCCCCGCGTAAATCCTGTGAAATCAACCGGCCTCTCTCTGGCTCCCGCCGTGCATTTATGACAGCCGACTGGGAGACCAGATCAGGAGAGAACTATATGGCACACTTCACGGAACTGAATTTGCAAGCCAAGCAAGACCCCAAGCCGGGACAAAATTCGACAAAAACGAACCAGCCGCTGAGCGCTCCAGGAGCGAAACCGGGCAACCTCAGTCCGGCCGACAAGCCGAAACCGAAGACCAACCATTCTGATAGCGAAAAACTGAGCAACATGCAGAAGCGCATGGCGCTGATTGGCTCCATGGCCGCAATCGCGCTCATCGCCGTCACCTTTGTTGAAACCAGCGGATGCTCGAAGGCCGCCAACAACAGCGAAGTTCCAGCGCCCGCGCCAATGGCAGCCACCCAGGCACCCACACCAGCGCCCGTGACCGCCGGTCCCGCGCCCACAACCCCAGTGCCGGTAAAGAAAGCCACAAAGAAAGCGGCGCGCAAGATTTCGACTGCAACATACAAGAACTCGGATTATGGAATTTCATTCCGCTATCCCACCTATGACAGTTTTAAGGACGGCGTTTGGAACAACGTGGAATCCATTCCCATGAACTTTTCTCAGCCGGGCGGAACGGCGCTGGGGACGGTGGAGTTGCCGGATGATATGTACCCGGGAACCGACTATGCTTCGGCATTCTTCAGCGCCAGCGTAAATTCCAGCCTGACGGAAGAGCAGTGCGCGGAATTCTCTTCCACCTCGGGCGATCCCTCAGCGAAGGCCTTTACTCCTCATAAGGTGAAGCTCGGTTCCACGGAATACAGCGAGGTTGAAGTATTAGCGGGCGATGCTCAACAGGCTGACGCAAAGTACTATCACACCTTCCAGAACGGAAAGTGCTACGAGTTTGCCCTCGGTCTGCAAACTTCCGGCAGCGATGCCGGCGACAACACCACGCCCGTCAAGCGCAGCCAGGTATTTCCCCACTTGAAATGGATGCTTTCGACTGTGGCGATTAAACCGGTGAGCACACCGGAAGTGGCCTCGAGTAGCGCCAATCCTTCGGCTGTGCCGGAAAGTAAAACTTCGGTTGCCACGGATTCAGCCGTAAATACTTCGGAAACGAAAGCTTCAGATGCTACGGCAACTGCGGCCCAAAGTTCTGCAGCCCAAACCCCGGCTCCCGAAGCCCAAACGCCCGAAGCTAAGACTCCCGAAGCCAAGGTGATTGAAGGCAGCAAATAATGCATCGGCGTGCTGGTAGGAGGCCGCGTTCCTGAAACAAGGGCGCGGCCTTTGGTTTTGGCAAACGACGATGAAATTGGCAGCAGCTGAAATCCAAGATCGAACGATTGCCACCGTTTTCCACTCAAAACCGGAAGCCGAACCCCACCGAGATCACCGGGTAAAACTTGAACGGCGACATATCGTGGTTCAATTTGTTCTGCTCGGCGGTTACGTTGCTCTGAAAACTTGGATCGGAGTTGATTGCGCTGCAATTTGCTCCAGTGGAGTCGCATGCGCTGCCGCTCAATTGCAAAGATGCGCGCGGCGCGTCCTCATAAATAGCGCCGAACTCAAAAGGAACTACAAAGTGCTTGTGGCGCGGGGCCAGGTTTCCCCAGCCAATGGTAAACATGGGCGCAGCCTTCTTAAATGTAATTTTGCCCGTGCCGTGTATGGGGTCGGAGGGGTCGCTGGCATAGGTTGTGTCATTCAGCGTAAAAGTATTTCCGCCTGAGACCAGCGCATTGGCGGTAACGCGGTTGCCGTTATAGATCAGCACACCGGGGCTGAGGTGGAAACCGCCGCCAAATGGGAACCAATCAAAGTGCGCTTCGGTCGATCGAAAGCGCAGCTCACCGGCATAACTCACGCCATCTTTGTCGAACGTCCGGTCGTAGTTGAAGAAATTGACTCCGCCGCGGATGTTCGTCCGGCGGGTGATTGGCACCGCCGCTTCCGCGCCCGCTCCCAGCAATGAAATCTTCACGCCCACTCCAATGTTCATTGGCCGCAGCGCCGTTTCCGTCTGCGCTGCCGCTTGCGAAGGACAAAGAAACGAACAAACTTCCAGCACCCATACGAACGCAATCAATCGGATGCACGTACGCATCGCACACCTCCCCGGGGGTTGACCCATTCATGCGTTAACGGCATGCGCAGAAAATGCTGGAGCTTGCTTATACAGATCTAATTTTGGACTGCATTCTGGACGGTATACTGTCTGGATTTTGCCCGCGACCGGCCTCGTAATCCTGGTTCGATAGCCCAAACTCGCACGGCCACGCAATATCCAATATTGGCAACTACGGTGAGCCTCGTTGTATCCTCGGGGCGTGCCGCGTTCCCATGCGCCGGGTTCTTCGCCCACGGCAGGGCTCATTTTTGGATTGATTATCACGCTGGCGGCGGTCGTCGCCTACTCGTGGTACATCACGCGCCAGATTTCCGGCCTGCGCGCCGTACAGAACAACCTTGTGGACCGCAACCGCAAGGATTCGCTACAACTCCTGCGCGTCCAGAACGACCTTAACAATATCGCGCTCGCCATGCGCGACATGCTGGATAATGCCGAGCCATACCCGCTCACCGCCTATTCCGCGCAATTCCGGCAAATCCGCTCCGATCTCGACGCCGCCATCCGGCAGGAGGAGCAGGTCTCCGTAAGCACCCGCACGCCGGAACAGCGGGAATATTTGAGCAAATCACTGGCGCAATTCTGGGACGCCATGGACCGCATGTTCGCGCTGGCCGCCAGCGGCAACGAAAAAGAGGCGCGCACGCAAATTCAGCTTTCGTTGCAGGCGCGGCAGGAGGCGCTGAGCACAGCCGTCGCGCGCTTGCTGGTGCAGAACAACGAGGCCCAGGAGCAGGCCGCTTCGCAGGTGCGGGAAATTTACGACCGCGTAGAACGCCAGGTGTATCTGTTTCTGGCGGCGACTTTGATCGCCATCGTCCTCACCAGCCTCTATTTGATCCGCGCCAACCGGCGGGTGTTCGCGCACGTAGCAGCGCTTTCCGAGCAGCGCAGCGATCTGGCGCAAAAATTGATTTCGACGCAGGAGTCCACTTTGCGCTACATCTCGCGCGAGCTGCACGATGAGTTCGGCCAGATCCTCACGGCGATTGGCGCAATGCTCGGACGCGCCGGTAATCATGCCCCGGAAGGCTCGCCATTGCGCAAGGACTTGCAGGAGGTCCGCGAAATCACCCAGCAGACGCTCGAGAATGTGCGTAGCCTTTCCCAGGCGCTGCACCCGGTAATGCTCGATGAGTCGGGCCTCGAAAGCACGCTTGACTGGTATTTGCCGACAATCGAACGGCAGTCGGGAATGCGGATTTTCTATGAAAAAACCGGAAGCCCCTTTGCGCTCGATGGCACTGCCGCCGTCAACATCTACCGCATAACCCAGGAAGCATTGAACAATGCCATACGGCATTCCGGGTCAAAGGAAGCCTGGGTACGCCTGCGCTTTTCGCCGCAGAGCCTGGAAATGGAAGTCGAAGACAAGGGCCGGGGCTTCCCGGCGGCGCCTACTGGACGCCAGGGAATTGGCCTGGTGGCTATGCGGGAACGTGCGGAATTGCTGGGAGGCACGATAGAATTCTTGCATCCGGGGGGCAGCGGTACCCTGATTCGCCTGCGCGTGCCGCGGGAAAAGGCTGGGGCAGATGGCAAACAAAATTTCAGTGCTGCTCGTGGATGACCATAGTCTCGTCCGCCGCGGCTTCCGCCGCATACTCGAAGACGAGCCGGATATCGCCATCGCTGGCGAAGCCAGTGATGGAGAAGAAGCCGTTAAGCTGGCGCGCGAGTTGAAGCCTGAGGTCATTGTGATGGATTGCGCGCTTCCCGGCATCAACGGCCTGCAAGCCACACGCAAAATTCTTGCGCTGCTACCTTCGGTCAAAATTCTCATGCTGAGCATGCACACGGAAGAAACCTGGGTACACCAGGCGCTCGAAGCCGGAGCGAAGGGCTACATCCTGAAAAATGCCATGGACCTGGATCTGGCTTCGGCAGTACGCAAAGTTGCCGCAGGCGAAACCGTGCTCGATCCGCAAGTTGCGAAAACCGCCAACCTGAAGGGCGAGCGCGATTATGGGCTGACCGAACGCGAGCTGGAAATTCTGCAATACATCGTGGATGGCAAATCGAACAAAGAAATTGCCTCCGATCTCAACCTCAGCACCAACACGGTCGCGGTGCACCGCGCTAACATCATGGATGCGCTGGGCCTTCACAAAACCGCCGAACTGGTCGTCTATGCCATCCGCAATGGGCTGGTAAACATTCCGTGAACCGCCGCTCATTTTTGCGGAACATGGGGTTATCGAGCGCGGCCTTGTGGAGCGCGGGGTCTTTGGGCGCAGGAGGATTCGCCGCAGCTTCCTCGCTCTCGCAGGAATTATGGGCCACGCCGGTTCCGCAGAGATCGCCGCTCGGTTTTCACTTCACGGATGTTACTTCTCCGGCAGGTATCCATTTCCGGCACAACAGCGGCGCACTAGGGAAAAAATATTTGCCGGAAACCATGGGCTCCGGTTGCGCATTTCTCGACTACGACGGCGATGGCTGGCTGGACATCATTCTCATCAATGGAATCTATTTGCTTTCGCCGGACACGCCTATTTCTGTTCTGCCGCCCATAACTACACTTGCGCTCTACCACAACAATCGTGACGGCACTTTTACCGATGTCACGCGCCGCGCTCATTTGAATGTGCCCATGTATGGCATGGGAGTGGCTGTCGGCGATTACAACAATGACGGCTTCCCCGATATTTACGTGACCTGCGTGGGCCAGAACCGCCTCTTTCGCAACACCGGCAAAGGCACTTTTGTGGATGAAACTCTTCCCAGCGGATTGGGAAAGCGCCAAAGTTTCAGCACCTCGGCATTGTGGTTTGATTACGACCGCGACGGCCTGCTCGATTTATTCGTGTGCAATTATGTGAAGTGGTCGCCGGAGCACGATGTGTTCTGCAGCCTCGATGGCAAACACAAGTCCTATTGCACGCCGGAAGCCTACCACGGTGAAACCTGCTGGCTCTTTCACAATCGCGGCGACGGGACGTTTGAGGACGTCACCGCCACCAGCGGCATTTTCAACAGCAATTCCAAATCCCTGGGTGTCGCCATGCTCGACTACGACTCCGATGGCTGGCCCGATCTTCTGGTGGCGGATGACACGCAGCCCAACAAGCTCTACAAAAACCAGCACAATGGAAAATTTCTGGATGTGGCCATGCAGGCGGGAATCGCCCTGAGCACCGAGGGCAAGGCGCGAGCCGGCATGGGCGTGGATGCGGCCGACTTCAATAACTCCGGCCAGAGCGGGGTGGCCATCACCAACTTCGATAATGAAATGATTGGGCTATACCTGCCCGACCATGGCGAGTATTCCGACATCGCAACCCAGGCGGGCGTCGGATTTCCCTCCCGCGACAAGCTCGGCTTCGGCTGTCTCTTCGCTGACATGAATCTCGACGGCGCGCTCGATCTGGTTGTGGTGAATGGACACATTGATGACACGGTGCGCAACGTCCGCAACGTGGGTTATGCCCAACCGCCCCAGCTTTTTCTGAACGACGGCCATGGAAAATTTCACGAAGTGGGAGCGCAGACCGGGGGAGGATTCAACGCCCCCAAAGTTGGCCGCGGCCTCGCGCATGGCGACTTCGACCGCGATGGCGACAACGATCTGCTGATGACCACGAATCACGGTCCCGCGTATTTGTACCGTACCGACCAGACTTCCGGAAACCGCAGCATCCGCTTTCACCTGCAAGGCACCAAATCGAACCGCGATGCGATCGGAGCGGTCGTTCGCGTTTCTGCCAACGGAATTACCCAATCGCAAATGGTTAAGGGCGGATCGAGTTATCTCTCGCAATCCGAATTGGCGCTGACCTTCGGGCTGGGCAAGCTGGAGAAGATTGACCGGGTGGAAATTATCTGGCCCAGCGGAAGGAGCGAGGAATTTAAGGGCCTCTCTGCTGGCCACGGCTATCAATGTATTGAAACTAAAGGGATTAGCCAAATGGATCGGTACTAATACTTTTTCACTATTGTGCCCCGTATAGCGTAAAGCTATCCTCGCATCAAGATTAAGCCTCATTGACTGACTCCAGTCACCCCTGAGGACTCTAAAATCTCTCTTTTAAATGGGCAGACTTACCCCCTGCCCTTCTTTTTTTTGTCCGCGAAATTTCTGCTTTAATAGCAACTCATGGAAGCCGACACAAAACAAAAATTTCAGCTCCTTCTGCTTCTGGCTATTCTGCTTGCGGGCGCGCGTACCGGCTACATCCTCTACCAGCGGCATGAAGAGAATGTCACTCCCGCCAAAAAAGAAGCGCCGCCACTCGACGCAGATGATTATGTGGTTCCCATGAAGTTGCATGCCTATGATCTGAAATCTTCCCGTCAACTCACGCGGCAGCCGGTGTGGGTGAAGGTCGGCTACAGCATTACGGCATATCCGTATAACGCAGGCAGTCGCCACGTGGATTTTTCTCACGACGCGGGGAAGTTGCTGCCCATCGAAAAACTCAACATTAAAGATGTGATTCTGGCGGTCTCGCCGGAAGCGCCGGACCAGAAACAATTGATGGCCATCTTTGCCCGGGACGGGAAGGATTACGCATTTTCATTTGGAGCGGAAGAAAACGGCAACTACCGGATTTTTGCGGACGACATGCTATTCATCCAGGACCCGCACGAACTTTATAAGCATTGGTCCGCCGGCACCTGGCAGGCCATTGACCAGCACCAATTGAAAAAAGGCATGAATCAGTTGCAGGCCGATTTCGCAGTCGGCGTGGGATATCCCGAGGACTCAGGCGATTCCAATGTAAGGGTTGTGAACTATCCCAATGGCAGCCATCCGCTCACCGTGACCTT
>JAICKN010000164.1 GCA_025927855.1 Terriglobales bacterium | reverse complement strand
CAAGCTCCGTATTCGGTTTATGTAGATAAGCTGAATCTTACTTACAATTGATCGTCAAATCGTACACATGACAAACGGCCCTTCGTCAGAAGGGCCGTTTGTCTTTATCTCCCGGGTGAGACCGACCTCTATCCGCTGATAGGTCAAATCTGCAATCAATATTGCTGTCTTGCGCTTATCGCGATAATTTGCGCGGCAACAGATACGTGAAACCAGTAAAGATCTCCCACCGCGTTGACGTTCCGGTAAGACCGCGATTAAAACCGCCGTCAAATACCAAGGTATTGCGTAGGTTATAGTTCAGCGCCCACAAGTTGCCGGTCGCGTGTCCGCGGAGGAACGGTTGTGTAAAATTCCAAATCTCACCTGAAAAGCCTACCTTTTTGGTCAATGGATGAGAAATAGAAAGAGTTTCTCCTAATTGCCCGCGGCGGACAGACCCTTGTTCCACTTCATTCACAAAGAAATTCGTGTCGTAGTGAAAGCGTTTCACATCGGCGCTCGCGAGTAATAGTGCGGAATTTTCTGGGCTGCCGATATCAAGATCAGGCGCACTGCCTCCGTACACTTGATGCGAATAACCGAGCGCCACAGTAGGGCGCGATCCTTCGCCGACGTGCAGCACGCCTTGTGCGCCCAAGGAAATTCCTCCGGGTTCATTGCTGGTGCTTCCATTTAGGAGCGAATGGGCGAATGGTTCGCTGCCAATCGCTAGTTCAAGGCGCGGCGCAACAGTAAGTTTAACAACCTCATTCAGATTCTCCTGGGAAGAGAATTCAAGAGAATGGCGCGCGTACATCAGCCCACTTTCAAATTGCACATAGCCGATGGGGGTGAGCGTTGCTGGCGTGGAAACCGTCGGCCTGCCCGGATTCGCTATGGGAGCATCCGCCGCCGCATCGCTGGATTCTTGACCGAAAGCAAAAACGGGCAGAAGCAGAAATAGGAAAAAGCACTGGAGGTAAGTCATGAGTTCATCCTGCAATCACCTGCCATGCTGCCTTAATCGAGTCGGGCAAGCCATAAAGGTCCATGCAGGTGATGACGATGGCGCTCGTCCACCCGGCGATGAGCAGAAACCAGCCATTCTTCCATGTCCCCATTCGCTTCCTGGAACTGGTGAAGTGGAGCAGCGGAAACATGGCGAATGGCAGTTGCAACGCCAGCACCACCTGGCTCAAGGTCAGCAAATCGGTAACGCTGCTGTCCCCGCGCAATCCAATAATCAGGACGGCGGGCAGAATCGCGAGCAATCGCGTGATCAAACGGCGTACCCAGGGCCTGATCCGCCAATGCATAAATCCTTCCATCACTACCTGGCCGGCGAGGGTTCCGGTAATCGTGCTGCTCTGCCCGCTGGCCAGCAGGGCTACGGCAAATAAGGTGCTTGCGACCGCTGTCCCCAGCAATGGAGCGAGTGTCAGATACGCCACGCGAATCCAATCGCTGGCGGCGCTGAAGTGCACAATCGCTCCGCCCGGCACAGTCACGCTTTCCTTGCCGTAGAAGACCATGGCCGCGAGAACGAGAATGGCGGCATTCACAAAAAACGCCACGGTCAGCGCCACGGTGGAATCAATGGTGTTGAAATTGAGAGCGTGCCGGATAGAGGGGCCGTCTCTTCTCAGCTTGCGGCTTTGCACCAGAGCTGAGTGCAGATACAAATTATGCGGCATGACCGTCGCGCCGATAATACCAATGGCGACATACATCATTCCCACCTGGCCCCAGTGCGGCGTTACCAGCGCCCGGCCTATCTCCAGGAAATTCGGCTGGGTTTGCGGAAGAATAAAAATTTCCAGGAAATAACACACCGAAATAGTCGCGACCAGCAGCAGGACCACCGCTTCAATGGTGCGCATGCCGAACCGTTGCAGTGCCAGCAATAACAGCACGTCGAAGCCGGTAATAATCACGGCCCAAAGCAGCGGTATATGGAACAGGAGATTGAGCGCGACCGCGCTTCCCAGAACTTCCGCCAGATCACAGGCGCCAATGGCGATTTCGCTGAGCAGCCAATTCGGCCAGCGCGTCCATTTTGGATACCAATCCCGGCAGCATTGCGCCAGATCTTTGCCGGTCACCACTCCCAGGCGCGCGGCGATGACCTGCATAAAAATGGCCATCAAACTGGCCAATCCCACAACCCACAGCAATTCGTATTTGAATTGAGCGCCGCCTTGCAGGTCTGTCCCCCAATTGCCGGGGTCCATGTAGCCCACGCTGACTAAAATGGCCGGTCCAACGAATGCCCGCCAGTGCGCCCAAAAACCGGCATTATTATCAGGGACTTCAACCGAGCCATGCACCCCCTCCAAAGACACGTGGAGTTTGGCTTCACCCCCAACCAGCGTCGGATCATCGGTGCTTCTTTCAGGTGTGCTCATGGGCGGCAGCCAGCACAAGCCGTGCGGCTCCTACCAATATATATTTCTCCATCCTCGTGGGGGCGAAATCGAACGAACCTGCAAGGCCAAATTTTGTCGGTACGCCAAAACCGCATCATTATTCCGAATAATGCGTTGCCTGTTTGACATCTCTTCCCGCTCGCCCCTAACCTATTTCTTCTCATTATGAAGGTCCTGATTCTCGGAAATGGTGGCCGCGAAGATGCCCTGGCATGGAAACTTGGGCAGTCGCCGCGCATCGCTCAGTTGTACTGCGCGCCCGGCAATGGGGGCATTGGAGACCATGCGCAATGCCTTCCCGTTGATATTAAAAACGTAGACGCGCTCATCGCGCTGGCCAACCAGATTAAGCCCGATTTGACCGTGGTTGGCCCGGAGCTGCCGCTCATGCTGGGCGTGGTGGATGAGTTCAACCGGCGGGGCTGGCGAATCTTCGGACCTACGCAGGCGGCGGCGCAGTTGGAATCGAGCAAAAGCTTCGCCAAGGAGTTCATGGCCCGCCATCGCATTCCCACTGCGCACTACGCGGTCTGCGATTCCCTAGACCAGATACACGACGCTCTTCCTCATTTTCATGCTCCCATCGTGGTCAAGGCCGATGGCCTTGCCGCCGGCAAAGGCGTCGTCATCTGCGCCACCAAAGAAGAAGTCATTTCCGTGTCTTCTGAAATGCTGAGCGGAAAATTGCTTGGTGAAGCCGGCGCCCGCGTGGTGCTTGAAGAATGCCTGCAAGGCGAGGAGATTTCTTTTCTCGTCATCAGCGATGGAGAACATGTTGCCCCGCTCGCTGCCGCTCAGGACCACAAGCGTGTTGGCGACGGAGACACAGGCCCAAATACCGGGGGTATGGGCGCCTATTCGACTTCCGCTCTGCTCGATGAGCAGATGCAAAGCTGGTTATTGCAGCACGTTGCCCGGCCTGTAGTCGCCGGAATGAAGGCCGAAGGTGCGGAATATAAAGGAGTGCTTTATTGCGGGCTCATGATGACCGCACGCGGGCCCATGGTGCTTGAATTTAACTGCCGCTTTGGGGATCCCGAGACGCAGCCCATCCTCATGCGCATGGAAAGCGACCTGCTGGATGCGCTGGAAGCATCCATTGCCGGCAACATCAGCGGAGAAGGATTCGAGTGGTCTACGGATGCTTCAGCCTGCGTTGTCATGGCTTCCGGCGGGTACCCCGGAACTTATGAAGCGGGAAAGAAAATTACCGGACTGGAAGACGCCGCCAAATTGGAGGATGTAACCGTTTTTCATGCCGGGACCTCCAAGCGCGATGGCAGCTATTACACCTCCGGGGGCCGCGTGCTCGGCGTCACCGCGCGTGGGGCCGATTTGCAGAGAGCGCTGGATCGCGCCTACGCCGCAGTCGAAAAAATACGTTTTGAAGGCGCGCATTATCGCAAAGATATTGGGCAAAGAGCGCTGAACGGGAAAAAAGGTTAGGCTGGAACGGAAGGTCCTCGACGGCAATCTTTCCAGAAATTTATGCTAATAAATTTGGGCTAATATTTTGTAAGTACTCAAACTACAAATTAACAGTGGAGAATTCCTGAATGACGAAGGCAGCAGCGGTTTCCATCGTAATGGGCAGTGATTCCGATCTTGAGATTATGCGCGAAGCCGGCAAGGCGCTGGAGGGCTTCGGCATCCCCTACGAAATTGATGTGACCTCAGCGCACCGCTCACCTGACCGCACAGCCGAATATGCCCGGCAGGCGGCCGCGCGCGGCATTCGCGTCATTATTGCGGGCGCGGGCGGAGCTGCTCATCTTGCCGGCGTGATTGCTGCCCATACCACGCTGCCCGTGATCGGCGTCCCTATTCCTTCCACTTCGCTGCAAGGCATGGATTCTCTGCTCGCCACGGTGCAAATGCCCGCGGGAATTCCGGTGGCCACCGTCGCCATTGGCAAACCGGGAGCCACCAACGCCGGGATCCTCGCCGCGCAGATTATTGGTGTGGCGGATGCTTCCATTGCGGAAAAATTATCGGGTCACAAGAAAAAGCTTGCCCAGGGCGTGGAAGAAAAATCGAATAAGCTCAAAGCTTCTCTCCAATAGCCTTGCAAGTACCGCTATCACGGCGGGCAAGGTTGAAATCGGGAGTAAGCCGCCGGGACGGTGGAGCTACTGTTTCCCCGCGTCCTCGGCTAAGAGCCGCTGGGCGGTAAACATCCGCGCGTCGCACCTATACTTTTAATTCCACCACGGTCGCTCCGCCGCCACCCTCATTGTGAGGAGGCTCGGTGACGGACACCACGTGCGGATGCTTTTGCAGAAATTGCCGTAGGGCCTTGCGCAGAATGCCCATGCCGCTGCCATGCACCACGCGCACACGCGGCAATCCGGCCAAGAATGCGCGGTCTACAAATTTTTCGACTTCTTGCGTAGCTTCATCCACATTGCGGCCAATCACATTGATCTCGCTGGGCACGCTGGCGTCTTCATTTTGCAGAGAAACAGAGATGCCGCGGGCCCGCGCAGCTTTTACCGGAGACTCTGCCACGCGCGTAACCACTTCGGCGATATCTTCACGCGCAATTTTCATCTTCATCAGGCCGATTTCGGCTTCGAAGTGATTATCATCAACGCGCCGCGTAATGACCGCATTGCGCCCCATGGATTTCAGCTTGACGGTGTCTCCCTCAGAAACATGTCTGACCATCTGCGGCTGGGCGTTCGGATCGCCACGGTCCGCGCCCGTGACATGAGCAACGACGGTCGAATCGAACTGGCCCTGGAAGTCACGCCGCAATTTTGCGATGCGGCGCTCCGCATCTTTGGAAACTTTTTGCGCGGCCGCGCGGTCCTGCACTGCCCTGACTGCCTCCCGCGCGTGGTATTCAAAATCGCGCAGCAGCGTTTCCAGCTTCTTTTCCAATTCCTTTACTTTGGCTTGCTGTTCTTTGCGCCCTTCAGAAGCGAGATAACCCCTTTCCCGTTCCAGTTCGGCCTCGCGCTGTTGCAAACGCGCTCGTTCATGGGCGGCCTCGCGTAACTCCGCGTGCAAACGGTCCAGAAACTCCGCAATATCTTTTACCTGCGTGCTCAAGCGCGACCGCGCACCGTTGATAATAGCGGGATTCAACCCGAGCCGCTGCGCGATGTTGATTCCGGCTGAGGCTCCGGGCACGCCGACTTTCAGTTCATACGTCGGTTGCAAGGTGGATTCGTCGAAGCCGACAGCGGCATTCACGACTCCGGGGGTGTTCGCCGCATAAACTTTGAGCGAAGTGTGATGGGTGGAGATGACGCTGACGCAACCGGCGCGGCAGAAATAATCGGCAATTGCCACCGCCAGCGCCGCGCCTTCTTCGGGGTCGGTGGCGGAGCCGAGTTCGTCGAGTAATACAAGAGATTTTGCGGTGGCTGTTTTTGAAATGTAATCAATATTTGTGACGTGCGCGGAGAACGTGGAAAGATTCTGTTCGATGGATTGATAGTCGCCGATATCGGCCAGGACCGAATCAAAGATGGGGAACTCGGCGCGGTCTGCGGGGACCGGAATGCCGGACTGGGCCATCAAAGCTAACAGGCCAATGGATTTCAGGCCAACCGTTTTTCCTCCGGTGTTCGGCCCGGTGATGATGATCTGCCTCTTCTCGCCTTCGAGCTCAAGGTTGAGGGGGACGACGTGCCCCTGCTTCCCTTTAAGATTCCGCTCCAGCAGCGGATGACGCGCATCGTGAAGAATGACCGGTGAACCACTCGCGCATATTGCGGCCACGCAATCATAGTCTTCGGCAAACCGCGCCTTCGCGAATTGCAGTTCCAATTCGCTCAAAACTTCACAGGCGGCGAGAATTGCCGTCGATTTTTCACCAACTCTGCGCGTCATTTCCAGCAAAATGCGGTGTATCTCCGCCTGCTCCTCTTCCAGTAGCCGCACCAGTTCATTGTTTTGCTCAATCGTCTCCATGGGCTCGACGAACACAGTCTGCCCGCTGGAACTCGCCCCATGTACCACACCCTGCACGCGGCGTTTCTGCTCCACCTTCACGGGAATTACAAAACGCTCGCCCCGGATGGTAATGAGTTCATCCTGCACGGCGCCCCCTTCGGCGAGACGGCGCAAATAACCGCGCAGCGACTCCTGTATCGCGCGGCGCTGCTTTTCCATCTCGCGGCGAATGCGGGCCAGCTCAGGCGAGGCATGGTCGTCGAGCGAGCCATCGGGCAGAATTTTGTTGCGGAAGCCCCGCAGAAATTCCGAGAAGTCTTCCACCGCGGAGGAAACTTGGCGCACTGCCGCCCACGGCTTCATCGTCGCTGGAGGATTGAAAACAATCTCTTTCCATTCGGCCACGCGGCCCACTACTAGGACCACGTCGCGGATTTCGGTTGTCTCCAATGCCGCTCCGCTGATGCGGGCCTTTTCCAGCAAGGCAGTGATATCGAGCAAGCCGGAGAAATCGAAGCGGCCGCCAACGCGGCGGAATTCGCGGACTTCCGCAGTAAGCTGCTGCTGGTTATCAATCCAGTTCTTGTCCGTAGAAGGAGCCATCGCTGCCAGCCGCGCTCTGCCCAAAGAAGAAGCAATATAGCCGCGCAGAAGTTCGCGAAAAGTTTCGAATTCGAGCACGCGTGCGCTGCTATGCGTCAGCGGCGACGGCACAGGCGACGGCACAGGTGATGAAACAGTGCTGGACACGAAATTATGGTACAGGAAGCGATGCCCGGGAAGTGCGGCCAAAGCACGTCAAATGCTATAGAATCGTGCGTGAGCCTGTAGTTTTACCGCAGCTACAGCGTTTCCTTTTGCGGATTTGAAATTCCGTTGATTTGGCCTTATGACTTTCCCCATCACCCGCCTTCGCCGCCTGCGCCAGAACGAAGCGCTGCGTTCCATGGTGCGCGAAACCAGGCTCACGCCGGAGGCCTTTGTTTATCCCCTGTTTGTTTGCCCCGGAGAAGGTGTGCGCAACGAAGTCCGTTCCATGCCGGGGGTGTTCAATCTTTCCGTGGATGAAGCGGTGAAAGAGGCCCGCGAAGT
>JAICKN010000224.1 GCA_025927855.1 Terriglobales bacterium | reverse complement strand
GGCCTCGACAAAAAGCAGAACGGCATTATCGCTGTTTACGATCTTGGCGGCGGCACCTTTGATATTTCTATCCTGAAATTACACGACGGAATTTTTGAGGTGATAGCCACCAACGGCGACACGCACCTTGGCGGGGATGATATTGACAACTTACTGCTGCGTATTGCCCTCGATGATATTCGCGGCGACCTGAAGCTCGATCTTCATGGCAATCCTGCCGCGGTGCAGGCGCTGCGGCGGGCAGTGATCGAAGCCAAAATTCATCTTTCGCAGCATGCTTCCTACACCTTCGATCTCGAACTGCCTCGCGGCCAACGCTATGAACGGCAAATTACGCGCGAACAATTCGAGCAGCTTATCGAACCCATTCTGGCAAGGACCATCAGCCCGTGCAAACAGGCGCTGCGCGATGCAGGACTAAAGCCAGAGCAGATTGACGAAGTGGTCCTTGTAGGCGGTTCCACGCGGATTCCGCGAGTCCGCGTTCTCGTGGAAGAACTCTTCCATCGTAAACCGCACACGGACCTGAACCCAGATGAAGTTGTGGCCCTGGGCGCGGCGGTACAAGCCAATATTCTGAGCGGCTCCTCCGAGGCCACGGAAGACATGCTCCTGCTCGATGTCACCCCGCTCTCGCTGGGCATTGAGGTGGCCGGCGGCGTGACCGACAAAATTATTCTGCGCAACTCCACCGTCCCCGCTTCCGCCACGCAACATTACACGACACAAGTGGATGGGCAGGTGAACGTCGCCATCCACGTTGTGCAAGGGGAGCGCGAGTTGGCAAAAGACTGCCGCTCCCTGGCGCGCTTCGACCTGAAAGGCATTCCGCCGATGCCCGCGGGAATGGCGCGCATCGAAGTGAGGTTCCTGATTGACGCCAATGGAATTCTGCACGTAAGCGCGCGGGAGCAGCGCAGCGGCAAAGAGGCGCAGATTGAAGTGCAGCCAAGTTATGGACTCACCGACGATCAAGTGGAAGGCATGATTCTGGAGTCGTTCGACAATGCGGAAGAAGACTTCCGGCAGCGCCAGTTGATTGAGGCGCGCAATGAAACTGAAACCATCGTGGACGCGCTCGAGAAGGCAAAGAAAAGCCCAGCCTGGAGCGAGCTTTCCATGGAGGAACGCAAACGGATTGCCGCAGCGGAAAAATCGGTGGCCACGGCAAAAAGCGGCGACGATTACCAGGCCATTCGCAAAGCAATCGAGGAATTGAACCTGGCCACAACTCGATTGGCAGAGCTGATGATGGATAACGCGGTCACCACCGCCCTAAAGGGCAAGGCGATGGACGGCACTGGCCTTGAGGAAGGGCCGGATGCGCCGCATCCGGTCGCCAAGGCGGAATTTGAATAAACCGGAACCTTTCTTCCGGACAGGAATTTGAATTTGCAGAGAACGTAAGAACTTCGGAGATTGCATGGCAGAAGAGAAAAACCAAGGCGTTGGCGCGGTAACAGAAGACGCTCCGGGCGAAAACACTGTGCAGGTCACATTTTTGCCGCAGGGCAAAACCGTGCAATTTGAGCATGGTCAATTGCCTTATCAGGACCACGGAAAAGAACAATCCATTCTTGACGTCGCACTAAACAATGGAATCGCGCTCGACCATGCCTGTGGCGGCAACTGCGCCTGCACCACCTGCCACGTGTGGGTGAAAGAGGGCGCGGACAATCTCTCCGAAATGGATGACGATGAGGCCGACCGGCTCGACATGGCTGCCGACCTGCAATTGAACTCACGCCTGGGATGCCAGGCCGTAATTACCAAGCCGGGCAAAGTTGTCGTCGAAATCCCTGCCTGGAACAGAAATTATGTTTCGGAAGGACACTGAAGAATTATGCCGAAAGAATTGACCTGGCTCGATGCTGAAGATATCGGAATTTTGCTGGTCGAAAAGCACCCCGAGCTTGATCCGCTCACCGTGCGCTTTACCGACCTGCACCGCTATGTAACGGAACTTACCGACTTCAAAGATGATCCGCATAAGTCCAATGAGGCTAAACTGGAGGCCATTCAAATGGCCTGGCACGAGGCCTTTGAAGACCAGTAATTGAACCGGGGTTAAGTGAGACAAAACATCACTATCCTGCCGTCACCGGAGACATCTCTTCCACGCTCGCTTCCCGCAGGAATTTCGCCGATTCCTCCGGCGGCGTGGGATTGATGTAAAAGCCCGTGCCCCACTCAAATCCCGCGGTCTTCGTCAGCTTGGGCATGAATTCAATGTGCCAATGGTAGTAATCGTTCACCGGGTCCTGCACCGGTGAGCTATGGATCACCAGGTTGTACGGAGGATTATCGAGCACACGGTCCGCCTTCATCAGCAGCAGTTTTATGGCACGCGCCAGGTTCTCAAACATCTGCGACGACGAATGCTCGAATGCTGACTCGTGCTGTTTGGGCAGGATCCACGTTTCAAAAGGGAAGCGCGGCGCGAAGGGCGCAATCGTAATAAAATCTTCGTTTTCCGCCACTACGCGGATGCCGGCCTCGCTCTCCTGGTGGATAATGTCGCAAAAAACGCAGCGCTCTTTGTAAGTGAAATATTGCTTCGACCCATCCAGCTCATCATTCACGTAAATAGGGATGATCGGCAGGGCAATCAGCTGCGAATGAGAATGTTCGAGGGACGCGCCTGCCGCTTCGCCGTGGTTCTTGAAAATCAGGATGTACTTGAAGCGCCGGTCTTTTTTCAAATCCAAAATGCGGTCCCGGAAGGTCCACAAAACATCTTCAATGCGCTTGGGCGGAAGCATGGCCAAAGTTGCGTGATGGTCGGGCGTTTCGATGACCACCTCATGCGCGCCCACGCCATTCATTTTGTCGAACATGCCTTCGGCCTGGCGATTCAGAGTGCCTTCGATGCCGAGCGCAGGAAATTTATTGGGAACAACGCGCACCGTCCAGCCCGGCGTGTCGCGTTGCGGAGTCGGCCCTCCGTTCGGGTTCGGGCGATAGGCCTGGATTTCCGGCGGGGTCTTGCCCTCGTTCCCATAACAAAAAGGGCAAAAGCCGCCTTTGATTTTTACTTCCTCGCGGGCGAAATCGGTGGGCCGCTTGGCGCGGTCGGTCGAAATAATGACCCACCGGCCAACAATGGGATCTTTCCTCAGCTCAGGCACGCAACTCCTTGAACGTAACGGACAGCATTTATTTTACGATGCTTATTTTACGACGGAGAAAGCACATCCCGAAACAGCTCAAAGCGGGGCGCCTCATTTCGATTCTCATAATATACGCTGAGAATGTCGAACCTCCATGGGCACGAAGGCGGCATGTGGCGAAGATATTGACGCGCTGCTCCTGTCATTTCACGGATCTTGTGCTGGTCCACGGCCACTTCGGCAGGTTTAACATCGTGCGTGGTACGCGTTTTTACCTCGATGAAGCAGAGCACATTTGCCTGCCAGCCGATCAGATCAATTTCGCCGCGATGAAGCGGTGAGCGGAAGTTGCGAGCTACAAACGTGTAGCCAAGGCTGCGCAGATAAAAATAAGCGGCTTCTTCTCCGCGTTGCCCAGTGCGCTGGTGCGCCGGAATATTTTTTGCAGACAGAAATTTGGCGGAAATCAAATCCAGAGTGCGAAGCGTTTTCTGCACAGCCCAGCGCGGAAGCATCCATTAAACGTAGATGATGCTTTATGCAAAGAATGTGACGCTCGTCACACGATTGCGAAAGTGCGTCTAAATCGCCAACGCGGCCGCGCAGTTTTTGATCCAGAACTAAGCCTTATTGAAGCAGCGTTCCGCCATTGCCTTCTTCTTCCGGCGGGATGACCACAGCAGCAGCCACGCGGTCTCCCGGTTCGAGGTTCAGCAAGCGTACTCCCTGCGCCGCCCGCCCCGATTCGCGAATGGTCGTCGAATCCATGCGGATAATCTTTCCATAGTGGCTGATCAGCATGACTTCGGATTTTTCCGTGACCTGCGCAATGGCCGTGACTTTACCGTTGCGCTCCGTCGTCTTCACGTTGATGACGCCCGATCCACCGCGCCCTTGCAGCCGATACTCGTCAGCTGCGGTGCGCTTGCCGTACCCGTTTTCGGTGACGGAAAGAATCAACGACCCCTTGATTGGCAAAGTTTCGTCCGTCACCGTGCCTTCCGGGACGCCTTTGTCCTTGGCAGCTTTTGCGGCTTCGGCTTCGGCCTTCTTAACGTCTTTTGGCGTAGTCGCCATGCCGACAATGTAATCGCCCTTATCGAGACTCATGCCGCGGACGCCATACGCCGGCCGCCCCATGGACCGCACATCCGACTCATCAAACCGGATCGCCTGCCCATCGTGCGACGCCAAAAACACGATCTGACTGCCATCGGTAAGCGTGACGCCGACGAGTTCATCGCCCTGGTCAATTCCAATGGCAATAATTCCGCGCGACATCACATTGCAGAAGTCTTTTAGCTCAGTCTTTTTCACGGTGCCGTTGCGCGTGGCAAAGAAAATATATTTGCCTTCTTCTTCCAAGTTGCGCACGGCCAGCATAGTCCGCACCGTTTCACCGGACTGCAAGCCGATCAAATTGCCGATGTGCTTGCCTTTTCCGGCAGCGCCCACATCAGGAATTTCATAGACCTTCAGCCAGTACACACGGCCAAGATTGGTGAAGATCAGAATGTAAGCATGGGTCGAAGCAATAAACAGATGCTCGACGAAATCCTCGTCGCGAGTCTTCATCCCCGTCCGCCCGGTGCCTCCGCGCCTTTGCTGCCGGTAAATTGAAATCGGGGTGCGCTTCATATAGCCGGAGTGGCTCACGGTTACCGCCACCTGCTCGTCCGCAATCAGGTCTTCGAGGCTGATTTCAGCCGCTTCGTCCTCAATTACCGTGCGGCGTTCGTCGCCGTACTGCTTCTTGACCTCTTCCAGCTCTTTAATAATCACGTTCCGCAGCTTCTTTTCCGAAGCCAGAATGGATTCGTACTCCGCGATGCTCTCGCGCACGCCGCCGAGTTCTTTGCTGATTTCATCAATGGAAAGCCGGGTCAAGCGGTGTAGTTGCAACTCTAAAATCGCGTCCGCCTGCGTCGCCGTAAACGGCTTTTCCGGATCGAGCTTCGGCGCGCGGCCTGTCGTGTTGATGTCAATTTTCTTCCCGGCAAAATAAGTCACCAAATTTTCGCGCGCATCACCGCGGTTGGCGCTGCCGCGAATGATCGCGATAACGTTATCAATATGGTCGAGCGCAATCTTGTAGCCTTCCAGAATGTGCTCGCGGTCTTTCGCTTTGGCCAATAAATACGCTGTGCGGCGGCGCACCACATCCACGCGATGATC
>JAICKN010000095.1 GCA_025927855.1 Terriglobales bacterium | reverse complement strand
TGGCGAGTTCGTGGTCGTCATCGCGAACCCGGACGCGCACCCACCAATCGCCCACCGGGCTGTTAAAGCATAAAACTTTCGCCGTGTGGTAACGCCGCTCCAGGTGATCGGCCATTTCGCGGGCCTGCTTTTCTTTTTCAAATGCGCCGATCTGCACCGCCCACTTTCCGCCGCTGGCAATCGGCGCCGGGCTTTGCAGGACCTCGATCCGCACCTTGGCCAGGCCGGCGCGGTAAACGTCCAGCTTTTTGGCGGCAGCTTTAGACAAATCCAAAATGCGTCCGGAAATGAACGGTCCGCGATCGGTGATGCGCACCAGCGCCGTACTCCCGGTTTTTATATTTGTGACGCGGACAATGGAGCCGAGTGGAAGTGTGCGGTGAGCCGCGGTCATGGCGTGCATGTCATAAATCTCGCCGTTCGAGCCGCGACGGTTATGGTAAGGAGCGCCGTACCAGCTGGCAATGCCGGTCTCGACTTCCAGCGGCTTTGCATCGGGCGGAATGGTATCGGCGAGCCGGGCTTCCTCCTCGGCAGTAGAAGATTCATCATCTGCGCCTGAATGGTCCACATTGCCTTCGGGCTTCGGCAAGTCGGAAATAATCTTGGGCTGGGAGTGTGGGGTGGTAGAGGCCGAGGGCTGAATGGTTGCCTTCTCCGGCGCGGTTTGCTGCGGGAGCGGTGGAGGCGGAACCTTCGCCTGAATCTGTTTATGTCCGCTGCAACCGGCGAGCATCAGCGGCAGCAGCAGCGCAATTGGAAGGGCAAACTTCATTTCGTAGGCTGGTTCTTATCGAGATATTCCGCGAGCTGTGCAAGTTTTTGCGATGCAACGCGCAAGGCTTTGGTCGAGTGTTGCCGCACCGCGGGCACAACCTCATCGTTCAAATATTTGATGAATTCCGCTGTCTCGCGCTCCACGCGCTGGGCCGCGTCTTCTACTTTGCGGTTAAAATCATTCATTTTTTATCCTATTCGCTGCGGCGCAAAGCGGATCTATGCCGGAAAGTCATTATTTTCCTTCTATGCGGCGCGGGTCAATCGGGGAGAACCCGCAATGGCACCGGGAGTTTGCAACCTTTGGAGGTTTACTTCCTTTGAAAAGATGAATACGCTCCACCTACAATGCACACCATGCGAAAATCCGCATATAAATCCGGAGTGGCTGGCAAATCGAATGCCCTAAAGAGCGCGGCGCGCGCCCGGCGCTTCCGGCGTCGGTTGCTCGCGTGGTATTACGCGCACAAGCGCGATTTGCCATGGCGGGAAAACCGAGATCCCTACCGCATTTGGCTCTCGGAGATCATGCTGCAACAAACGCGTGTGGCGGCCGTCGTGGGTTATTACGCAAAATTTCTTCAGCGGTTTCCTTCCGTAGAAAAATTAGCCGCAGCGCGCGAAGAATCTGTGCTGGCCGCGTGGAGCGGTCTTGGCTACTATCGCCGGGCGCGAATGTTGCATGCCGCGGCAAAGGTGCTTGTGAAAGCGCACGGCGGAATATTCCCCAATACCAGCGAAGATTTGAAAAAGCTTCCCGGAATAGGACGTTACACCGCCGCAGCCATCGCCAGCATTGCTTTTGCCCAACCAGTCGCTGTGGTGGATGGCAATGTGGAACGCGTATTGCAGCGGATTGCCGGGCGGGAAATTTCCGGCGAACACTTGTGGGAGGAAGCGCAAGCCATCCTCGACCCTTCTCAGCCCGGGGAGTTCAATCAGGCGATGATGGAACTAGGGGCCACGGTATGCGTGCCCGGCCAACCTCTTTGTCATAGTTGCCCGGTGCATTCATCTTGTGCCACGCGCGGCCCGCGCCAATCAGCAGGCAAAGCGTTGCGCCTGCGCAAACGGGAAATTTCCTATATGCTGCGCCGTAAAAGCGGATCGTTTTTTTTAGTGCAACGGGCCAAAAATGCAAAACTTATGCCCGGCATGTGGGAATTGCCGGAACTGGCCGATAAACAGTTTGGAAAATCTAAAGCATTGCTGGTATTGCGCCACTCCATTACGGTTACGGATTATAGGGTAAAGGTGGTGGAAGATATTACTCCAGAGGTCGTGTTGAACCCGAGCACGGGCAAATGGATCCAGGAGGGCCGCCTGGCGCAATTGCCACTTACTGGATTAACGCGCAAAATTCTGCGAAGTTTGAAGATGCTTTAATAAACGCGGAATACATTTTCAAAAGCTGATCTAATCATCTCCGGTCAGCATCCAAACTGAAGGGCCGTGAAGCTGGTGGCGCGGGCCGAAAAACATTTTTTCCTTTTAGGAGCAAACATTGGAGCTGTCGCAGGATGCACTCTGGTACAAAGACGCCATCATCTATCAGGTGCATGTCCGCGCTTTTTATGACAGCACCGGCGATGGCATCGGCGATTTTCGCGGCCTCGCGCAAAAGCTGGATTACCTGCAGGAGCTGGGCATTACGGCCATCTGGCTCATGCCATTTTTCCCCTCGCCGCTCCGCGATGACGGTTATGACATAGCTGATTACCGCTCCATTCACCCCAATTACGGCACACTCGAGGATTTCAAGACTTTTCTGGACGCCGCCCACCTGCGCGGAATCCGCGTAATCGCAGAGATGGTCTTGAACCATACCTCCGACCAGCATCCATGGTTCCAGGAATCGCGCAGCTCCCGCGACAACCCCAAAAGAAATTGGTATGTGTGGAGCGAGACCGACACCCGCTATCGCGGCACGCGGATTATTTTTACCGATACGGAGCTTTCCAACTGGGCCTGGGACCCGGTCTCCAAGGAATATTACTGGCACCGCTTCTTCAGCCATCAGCCGGACCTGAATTATGACAATCCCGAGGTGCGGGAAGAGATGTGGAGCGTGATGAAGTTCTGGCTGGAATTAGGAGTGGATGGCTTCCGGCTCGATGCCGTTCCCTATCTGGTGGAGCGTGAAGGGACCAACTGCGAAAATCTTCCTGAAACCCATGCCATTATCAAAGAATTAAGAGCGCGCCTGGACAAGGAATTTCCCGGCCGTATGTTGCTGGCGGAAGCGAACCAGTGGCCGGCAGACTTAGGGCCTTATTTTGCCCATGGCGACGAATTCCACATGGCATTTCATTTTCCGTTGATGCCGCGCATGTTTATGGGATTGAAGCTGGAGGACCGCAAGCCAATCACGGAAATCCTGCAGCAGACGCCTCCTATCCCCGAGACCTGCCAGTGGTGCCTGTTCCTGCGCAACCATGACGAGCTGACCCTTGAGATGGTCACCGATATGGAGCGGGATTACATGTATGACGAGTATGCCAAGGACAAAGGCATGCGCATCAATGTCGGCATACGCCGCCGGCTCGCGCCCCTTCTCGATAACGACCGCCGCCGCATTGAATTGATGAATGGCCTGCTGATGTCACTCCCGGGGACGCCGATTATTTATTACGGAGACGAAATCGGCATGGGCGACAATGTAAACCTTGGCGACCGCAACGGCGTGCGCACGCCCATGCAGTGGGATGGAGGCTGGAACGGCGGTTTTTCCTCCGCCGATCCCGAGTCGCTTTACTCTCCTTTAATGCTGAATCCGGTATATGGATACCAGACGGTGAATGTTTACGCGCAGAAGCGTTTTGACCATTCCCTGCTCTCGTGGATGAAGCGCCTCATCCGCGTTCGTAAATCGGCCGCGGTACTGGCGCGCGGAACCATTGAATTTATTTATCCCGCCAACCACCGCGTGCTGGCGTACACGCGGAAGCTGGGAAAAGATACAATTTTGGCTGTTAATAATTTGTCCAGCTCCGCGCAGGCCGTAGAACTCGATTTGAAGGCCTACAAGGGAAATATTCTGGTGGAAATGTTCGGCAGAAACATTTTTCCGCGGATCGGCGATTTGCCTTATTTACTGACCATGGGGCCATATCAGTTCTATTGGTTCCGCTTGCGAAGAATCTGAGCAGCGTCCCCGCTGCGCGGGAATGGAGGAGTTTGGTGGCCGAAGAAAGCATTCTTGCGGATGATTTTCTTCGTGAGTTAATTTACACGGGCGAAGTAGACATCGTGATCGGCGTGCCGACCTTCAACGATTCGAAGACGGTCGGGCAGGTTTTGCAGGCGGTGCGTACTGGCCTCTTGAAGTATTTTCCCCGGCAGCGCGCCGTCATCTTAAATGCGGACGGCGGATCGAGGGATGGCACGCAAACCCTTGTCCGCGCAGCGGCCATTAGCGATTCTCAGCGGGCCTCCGATTTGCATGCGCTCCGCACTCTGCACTCTATCAGTACGCAATACCCGGGAGGGCCCTCAAGCGGAAACGCTCTGTACACGATCGTGGCGGCTGCGGAATTGCTCCGCGCGGGCGTCTGTGCCGTGGTCTCGCCGGAATCGGTGACTCTGCAACCGGAGTGGGTGGACCGCCTGTTGCGCCCCGTGCTGCGGAACAATGTTGATCTGGTCACGCCGGTTTACTGCCGCCACAAATTTGATGGGCTGCTGGTGCGCAATCTGCTTTATCCTGCGATGCGGGCCTTGTACTGCATGCCCATCCGCGAACCCTATCCCCCTGAGTTTGCTTTTTCTGCCAAACTCACAAGCTATTTGCGCGAGCAAAGCTTTTGGTCGGAAGAGCCGGGCCGCGTGGGCCCTGAAATGTGTCTGGTCGTCTCCGCCATCACCGGCGGTTTCAACGTCGGCCAGGCTGCCCTGGGGCCAAAGTGCCGCGTAGACCATCCTCCCGCCGATCTGGTGCTGGCCTTGCGGCAAACCGTGGGAGTGCTCTTCTGGATGCTGCAAAAAAGCCTCCCCCAATGCGCCCGAACCGACGGAGCGCCGGGTTTCCCAGAAATGATCCAGAATGTAGGCCTTGAGCCTATACGCGTGAACCGCAAGCGGCTGCATCAAATGTTCGTGCGGGGAGTCTCTGAACTCGAACCCGTCCTCAGTTCCATCCTCCAACCGGACACGCTGGGCGAGCTGAAGCAATCGGCGACCGTGCCGGAGGAGAAATTCCGCTATTCGGACGAACTATGGGTGAAAAGCGTCTACGAGTTTGCCGCTGCTTACCACAAGTCCCTCATCAGCCGGGACCACATTGTGCAGGCGCTTGCGCCCTTGTACCGAGGGCGCGCTTATACGTTCCTTGTAGAGAACCGGGATGCCGACGGAGAGCAGGTAGAACAGCAGGTAGAGTCATTGTGCCAGGCATTTGAGCAGTGGAAGCCGTACCTGCTGCAAATATGGGACGCAGGGAGGTGAATGCAATGTGGAATAGATTTCTCGACCAACTATCGCTGGCAAGTCACCAGATCGTGGGCAACATCGCGCAGTTTGTGCCCCGGCTGCTGACCATGATCGTCATTGTCCTGATCGGCTGGGTGATTGCCTACATCTTGAAAGTCGTGCTGCGCAGCATCTTGCGCTTCGCTAAATTCGACAAGCTTTCGCAGGACGCCGGAGCGGCGCAGCTTCTTGACCGCGCCGCCCTGCCTTCGTCCACCGAGCTGATGAGCCGGCTGGTTTTCTGGGTGGCGTGGATTGGCTTCATTCTGCTCGGCATCAGCGTCTTGAATATCGTCGGAATCCAGGAGCACATTGCACGCTTTTTTGGGTTCCTTCCGGCATTGTTCGCTGCGCTGTTTATCTTTTTCTTTGGCATGCTGGCCGCGAGTTTCTTTTCTCGCGCCGCGCTGCTGGCCTCGGTGAATGCCGATCTGCCTTCTCCCAAGCTGATCAGCTCCACCGTCCGCGTTTTGATTATTGTCCTCACCATTTCCATGGGCCTTGAGGAGCTGGGATTGGCCCAGAACACTGTGGTGGCCGCTTTTGCCATTGTTTTCGGAGCGCTGATGTTCGGGCTGGCGCTGGCGTTTGGGCTCGGCGGCAAAGATTTGGCCAGGCAATTTCTTGAGCGGCGTTTCTCGTCGCGCCGGCGGGACAAGGAAGAAGAGCACGAAGATGAACTTTCGCCGCTCTAAAATCAAAACGCTGCAAACGGCTCGTTAAACTCCGCTTGCAGCGTTGTGAATTCTTTTTCTTGCTGTTTTTCTATGCCGGAGCGGGATGTTCGCCGCCCTTGGCTAGGCCCGTGCGGCCCGGTTCCGGCTTTAACACCTGCTGAACTCCATCATCGGGCTTGGATGGAGGAGTGATCTTCGGCAGTTCTTTTCCTTCCACCAGCATCCTGATTTCATTAGCGTCCAGGACTTCACGTTCCAGCAATGCCTTGGCGATTCTTTCCATGACCTCGCGGTTATCCGAAAGAACTCCCTTGGCTGTGTCATAACCCAGCTTGATGAGGCGTTTCACTTCGTCATCAATCTTGATGGCGGTAGCTTCACTGTAGTCCCGGTGCTGCGAAATTTCGCGGCCCAGGAAAATCTGCTCTTCCTTCTTGCCGAAAGTAAGAGGGCCAAGCTCGCTCATGCCGAATTCGCAGACCATCTTGCGGGCGAGTTCCGTGGCCCGCTCAATGTCGTTGCCTGCTCCGGTGCTCATCTGGTTCAGGAAAATTTCCTCGGCAATGCGGCCGCCCATCATGATGGCGATTTCCGTTTCCAGGTACTCCTTAGTGTAGTTGTGCTTATCATCAATAGGAAGCTGCATGGTGACGCCCAGAGCCATCCCCCGGGGAATGATCGTCACTTTATGGAGAGGATCGGAGTTGGGCAGCTTGATCGCAACCAGCGCGTGGCCCGCTTCGTGATAAGCCGTGACCTTTTTCTCTTCTTCGGTGAGCAGCATGGACTTCCGCTCCACACCCATCAGGACTTTATCTTTAGCGAGTTCGAAATCGTACATCAGGACAGCTTTGCGGTTTTGACGGGCCGCGGCCAACGCAGCTTCATTCACCATGTTGGCCAGGTCAGCGCCCGAAAACCCGGGTGTGCCGCGCGCCAGAATGGAAAGATCAACATCGTCCGCAAGAGGAATTTTCCGGGTATGCACGCGGAGAATTTCTTCGCGGCCGCGGACATCCGGCCGGTTCACGATCACTCTGCGATCAAATCGTCCGGGACGGAGCAAGGCCGGATCGAGCACGTCAGGACGGTTGGTAGCGGCCATCAGGATGACGCCTTCATTCGATTCGAAGCCATCCATTTCCACCAGCAACTGGTTCAGGGTCTGTTCACGCTCATCGTGGCCACCGCCGAGTCCAGCCCCGCGATGGCGTCCTACTGCGTCAATTTCGTCAATGAAGATGATGCAGGGAGCATTTTTCTTGCCTTGCTCGAAAAGGTCGCGCACGCGGCTTGCGCCCACTCCTACGAACATCTCTACAAAATCCGAACCGGAGATGGAGAAAAAGGGAACATTGGCCTCGCCAGCCACCGCGCGCGCCAGCAAAGTCTTGCCCGTCCCCGGAGGGCCGACCAGCAATACGCCTTTTGGAATTCGTCCGCCGAGTTTCTGGAATTTCTGCGCTTCCCGAAGAAATTCAATGATCTCCTTCAGTTCTTCCTTCGCTTCTTCGACCCCCGCAACATCTTTGAATGTGATTTTCTTCTGCTGCATGGAGAGCAGCCGGGCCTTACTCTTTCCGAATGACAAAGCTTTGTTTCCGCCGGTCTGCATCTGGCGGATCATGAAGAACCACAAAGCGCAAAGCAGCAGCAGCGGGGCCCAGGTGCCGAGCAATTGGAAGGCCCAACCTCCACTGGAATTGTCCTTGATGTTGATGTTGACCCCTTTATCGCGCAGGGTCTTCATATCGGAAAAATTGGAGGGAATGGTCGTATGAAAGCTTTGGTTCTCGTTCCGGTATTTCCCGTGCACTTCCATGCCGGTAATGGTGACTTCTTTTATGTCACCCTGGTCCACGCGGGACATGAATTCCGAGAAATTGACTTCCTGCTCTTTGGGGCCGCTGCTGCTCGCGCGCACTACTTGCCAAAGGAAGAAAGCCGAAACAGCGATCGCCACCCAAAAAACTATGGTTTTAACGGTTGAGTTCACTCAAAAACTCCTGAAAACTTGTCCTGCTCACATGCCGGGAGTCATTCCCTGCTTGTATTAGATGCCGCAGGGGCAGAATAGTTCGGACTCTTTCATTCTACCCGTTCTACGGCAAAATCGGGAGCAATGTTCCGAATCAATAGTGCCTGCTTATGCCGGGCGGCTTGGAGAAGCCAAATAGGGAAGATTACGGTACGTCTGGTCGGGAGAGCCCAATCCGTATCCCACCAGAAACGCGTCATCCACCAGAAAACCAAAATAATCGGGCTGTAATTGCACCCGCCGCGCCGACTGACGGTCCGCCAGGGTAACCACCCGTACGGAGGCTGCCCCTCGGGAACGCAAGTCACTCATTAGAAATTCCGTAGTAATCCCGGAATGGAGCATTCCTTCGACCAGCAGGATGTGCTTGCCTTTGATCTCCGGATCGCGGGTAAAGAAGATTTCCACTATCTCTCCGGGATGGCTGTAGCGCGGCTTAATAAATTGGCAGACCACCGGGGTCTCCAGCGCCCGCACCAGGTCGGCGGTGAAAATAAAAGCGTTTTCCAGCACCGCCAGCACGTGAATGGTCTCGCCGCGATAATCGGCAGAAATCTGACGGGCCAGTTCGCGCACTCTTTTTTGCAGTTGCTCAGAGGGAACGACGGTCCGGAACTGTTGTTGAGAGGGTTCAGCCATTATCGTTCTCTTTCTCTTTCGTATGTGCTCTCGCGGATCATTACCGCATGGCCGCCCCTGGGCCGCAGATGCGCCGGAGCGGGAAAGCCGCGCAGCCAGATAATTTCATCTCCACTCACAATCAGCGGCCAACTGACCCGGGCTTCGCCCGAAATGTGCCGCTCCTGCAACAATTCCTTAATTTTTTTCGGAGCTTTGGTCTGCGAAGGCCAAAAGCGGTCGCCCGCACGCCAGTTCCGCACCTGTAATTCCTTCGCCAGCAATTCAGGGGCGAAGAAATGCTCCCCGCATAAATGCTGCGAATTATACGACGCCTGATTGTCTGAAACCAGAGCTGCCTCTAAAGAAATTCCTGCCTCGGGCAGTTCCACCGCTCCCGGAACCCGCAATACATAGCTGTAGCCGTGTTTGTCCGCGGAGCGGGCCTCGGGCGGCACAAAACGCACAGCATCTTTTTCCCTCGTCAGCAGCCAATTGTGCGGCAAGGCAGCCTTTGCATCGCAAGACGAGGGATCGCACGCGACTTCCAGAATTTGCGCCACGTGCCCGAAATCGAGCCGCACACCCAAAGACTCGCCTGCCGCCCGGACAATCCGGCGCCGCAACGCCAGCGGATACCCGCCAAGGACCGAAGCTATCAATTTCCGGGCACCGGCATCCCATGCTCGCGGCAGCGCGGCATCCACTTGCTCGCGCCAATAAATTTCTTCCGCGCGGGCAATTTCAGCCGTCGCGGCCAGGGCCTCACGCACTGATGGATTCAGGTTGCGTTCCAACCGTGGAAGGATTCCATGCCGCAGCCGGTTGCGCGCAAAACGCAGGTCGCGGTTGCTTTTGTCTTCCCGCCACGCCTGGCCAAGCGAATTTAAATACCCTTCCAGCTCCTGCCTGCGCGTCGTAAGCAGGGGACGCACAACCCAGCCTCCGGCGGTCAGCGGCAGAGCAGGGTATATGCCCGCCAATCCCTGAATCCCTGCGCCACGTGCCAGACGCAAAAGGACGGTTTCGGCCTGGTCATCCAGCGTATGACCGGTAGCGATCCGGTTGAGCCCGCGACTTGCAAGGATCTCGGAAAAATAAACGTAGCGCAATTGCCGCGCCGCTGCCTCTACACCTAAATGGCTTTTGTCGGCGGTTTGGCGAACGTCGCCGTCGCCGCCAAAAAACTCAAGATCATGCTGCTCCGCCAGTTGCCGCACAAATCGTTCGTCCCGGTCGGAATCTGCGACGCGTAGTTTGTGATTGAAGTGAACGACGGAGAGGACAATCCCCAGTTCAGCCCGCAAATCGAGCAGCAGGCGCAGCAGAGCGACAGAATCTGCTCCCCCGGAGACCGCGACGCCGACGCGGTCTCCAGCATGCACCAGCTTCTGTTTTCGGATATATCTCAGTACAGATTGGGCAAGATCCAACACGGCCCCATACTAGAGCATTTTGAGGCCATGCGGAGTGATTTGCAGGGCGATCTGCGCGTAATTGCTGGGAAAATTTGCTGGGCTGGTCTGTTATGACGGTCTTAAAGAAAGCCAGTACTTCAGCTATGCAGCCATTGCAGTACGGCGCGCTTCCATGCCATCTAATACCTTCCACAAAGCTTTCGCGGCTGCTTCGGCGGCATCGAGCGCCCTCTCTGCATTCTCGGGGCAATCGGCGAGTTTCTTGGCCAGTTGCTGCTTCCATACCTGTGAATGGTAAACGTCAGCCGTCGCGTGCAGCGTGAAGTATGAACAGGTCTTCTCATTCGCGCTGTACATTTCGCGAAGGCCACGCGCTTTTTCTTGGGCCACGCGCGGTACCTGCGATTCATAAGCGTAAAAAGCTGCCAAAGCTTCTTCCGGGGCAGCTTCGCGCGCGGTGCGCTCGAAAAAGCCAATCAGCTCGCGGATCTCAGAGAGCGGCGCATGTGCTGCTAAATCGCGTTCCGCGCCCATACCTTCTGCAAAATCCAGCCACAGGTCTGCATGGCTGCGCTCTGCTTGGTTTCCCGCCTTATCAATCCCTTCTTCATCGCGCTTATTGGCCAGTACCGCTTTACGCAGGCCGGCATTTTCCAGGCGATTAGCGAAGATCCCCAGGTAAGCAGGAAATGCTTCCACGTGATGGAAATAATCTTTCGCGTACTCGCGAAGATCGCTGCGAGTCAGTTGTCCCCCGCTCCACGCTTTATAAAACGGATGGCAAAGCAGATCGTATTTTGCGACGCGGGCATCCAGTTGCTCAAAAAATTCCGGCATGGTCATGGCAGCGGTCCTTTCGCTTGCAGCTTTGGTGAAGAGTAAATATAAGGGCTACTCTTGTTGAGTGACAAGAGCAGAATTGTGATCCGCGCAAGCTATTTTCGCGATGCCGCAAGAGCCACCGGCTCTGCGGATTCTCCCAAATGCTCGCGCACAATATTCAACATGCGGCGCAAGGGCTCCGCCGCGCCCCATAACAACTGGTCGCCCACGGTGAATGCGCCCAAATAATCGGGCCCCATCTTCAATTTGTGCAGACGGCCGATGGGTACATGCAGACGTCCGGAAACCGCCGTCGGCGTCAGATCACGGATGGATGCCTCTTTGGTATTGGGCACGACCCGCACCCATTCGTTATTTCTGGCAAGAATGCTTTCAATCTCCGCCAGCGGCACCTCTTTTGTCAGCTTAATTGTCAGTCCCTGACTGTGGCAGCGCATCGCTCCTACGCGCACGCAGATTCCATCCACCGGGACCGGCGGGTTCAGGCCCATAATCTTATTGGTTTCGGCCATGCCCTTCCATTCTTCTTTGGTCTGGCCGCCGGGCATTTCTTTGTCAATCCACGGCAATAAGCTTCCCGCCAAAGGCGCGCCAAACTCCTGCGTGGGAAGGGCCGCTGAGCGCTGCGTTTCGATGACCATGCGATCCACTTCCAGCGCATTCTCCGAAGGATTTCTGCGTGCCGGATCCACCAAACAGCC
>JAICKN010000055.1 GCA_025927855.1 Terriglobales bacterium | reverse complement strand
GGCCTGGCTTGCTGCGCCATTGAAATGATGTCCATGGGAGCTTCGCGCTTCGATATTGCGCGTTTCGGCGCGGAAGTTTTCCGGCCTTCCCCGCGCCAATCGGACTTGATGATTATTGCTGGCCGCGTCTCCAACAAAATGGCGCCGGTCATCCGCCAGCTTTGGGAGCAGATGCCCGAACCGAAATGGGTTATTTCCATGGGAGCTTGCGCCACCTCCGGCGGCGTGTTCAACAACTATGCGCTGGTGCAAAGCGTGAACCAGGTCATTCCGGTGGATATTTATGTTCCCGGATGCCCGCCCCGGCCTGAGCAGTTGATTTACGCAATTACATTGCTACAAGACAAAATTCAGAAAGAACGCGGCACCATTAAACGGGCGTTGAACATTTCCAATAATTAAGCTCGCGCGGGTCCGTTACCAATTTCCCCGTTTTTGCTTTTATTCGGCCACATTCCATGATGAACGACAATTCCACTGTAGTCGTGCGTCCAGCGCGGAACATTGCTGGAACATTGCAACTTCCCGGCGATAAATCCATTTCGCATCGCTACGCCATGCTGGGAGCGCTGGCCGAAGGCACCACCCGGCTCGAAAATTATTCCACCGGAGCGGACTGTGCCAGCACGCTGGGATGCGTAAAAGCTCTCGGCGCAAATTGGGAGCGCACTGGCAATCAAATAGTGATTCACGGTTGCGCGGGTAATTTGCGCGCGGCGGCTGTGCCGCTCGATTGCGGCAACTCCGGCTCGACCATGCGCATGTTGAGCGGCATTCTGGCCGGACAAGACTTCACCAGCGAATTGTTTGGCGACGAATCTCTTTCCCGCCGCCCGATGGCCCGCATCATTAAGCCGCTGCAGGAGATGGGGGCGCGCATCAACTCATCCGAAGGTGGCAAGCCGCCATTGCGCATACAGGGAGGCAATCTCAAGGGGATCAGCTACTCCATGCCTGTGCCCAGCGCGCAGGTAAAGTCCAGCCTGCTTTTTGCGGGGCTGTTTGCCGAAGGCGAAACTCGGGTTTCCGAATCGGTGCGTACCCGTGATCATGGAGAAATTGCTTTGCGGGCCTTCGGCGCTGAGGTGAAGCGCGAGGGAACCGAGGCCATTATCTCCGGCGGGCAGAAGCTCCATGCCATTGAGGCAACGATTCCCGGCGACATTTCGAGCGCGGCGTTTTTTCTCTGCGCGGCGGCGTTGTTCCCCGGCTCGCAATTAGTTATCAGAAATTTGCTGATGAATCCCACGCGCGCGCGCTTGTTGGACGTGCTGATCTCGATGGGCCTTGGCATCACGGTGCAAGAGATGGAAGAGCGCCACGGAGAGCTGGTTGGCACGATTCAAGTGGAGGGCCGCAAGTGGAAAGGCGGGACCCTCGCCGGTGGGGACACGGCGGCGCTGATTGATGAAATCCCTGTGTTGGCCGCAGTTGCTCCGTTCACCGAAGAAGGTCTTGAAGTGCGCGATGGCCGCGAGCTTCGCGTAAAAGAAAGCGACCGCATTGCTGCGGTTGCCGCGAATTTACGCGCCATGGGAGCGGTAGCGGAAGAAACGGAAGACGGTCTGAAAATTCCCGGAGGTCAAAAGCTGCGCGGCGCCGAGGTAGATTCTTTGGGCGACCACCGTATTGCTATGGCATTCGCAGTTGCCGCGCTTCGCGCTGAGGGCGAAACCAAAATTCATCGCGCGGATGCCGCAGTAATTTCTTTCGGAGAATTCTTCACTACGTTGCAGGGGCTGGTGGAAAACTAATTAGCCAAGTTGACACAAAAAGTTATTTTTGCTGCAGTGTGGTGACGGGTGTTGCGGCAGGTTGTTGGCTGGTGACGCGTTGTACAAGCATAATTTTATTTATTTGATTTCGATCATACGTTTTATCAATTCCATCAACGCGTACGACAATCGAACTCATTGAGAGAGAAATTACATCGCCTAACAATACCGTTCCATTCCTTAATTCCACGGTGTCGGCAGCCAATCCCCCAAGCTCAAAGGTAATACTTCCTCCCGGCAATTCATCATCCGTGACCTCCACCGGTGTGCTTCCCGTTGTATAGCCCTCTTTGCTGAACTCAAGAGTATGTGTGCCAACCTGAAGATTTACAGTTTTCGGCGTAATTCCCGCATCAGTGCCGTCTACCTTGAACTTCGCGCCCGCTGGTACTGAAATGATATTTATGGGAATTGTTTTAAGAGAAGTGGGAATCCCTGATGCATCGTTGTCGGCGACGACGTTTAACGCCATGGGTAATCCAACCGAGTTCACCTGGAAGGGAATTTTTGCCACTTGTCCCGGATCTAAATCGGCGACATGAAGTACGCCATCTCCTACCCGCACTTTGTTTTTACAAGGAGCTGAATGGTGAACGATGCGCGTGGAATCGCTTTTGTAGATACGTTTTCTATAAGCACATCAGAAACGAAACTAAATTGACCGGCATACATTCCTTCTTGTTGAAATTTTCCAAAGGATAACTTCAAGGTCGGCTTGTTTGCATTAGGCCAAAGTAGAACCATCACTACATCGGATTTATTTTTGGCAAAAGTAGTGCCTGCCAGGAGAGCAAAAATTAGAAGGAGACGAAAATAGCGGTTCATTTTGCAAGAAGTTTTAACATTGATGATCTCACTCGCGCACCAAGTATTCTTCTAATTCCTTATATCCGCCATCAATCGCTCCACCTCCGTCTTCAATTCTGCTGTTAAAGGCAGCAACGGCAGCCGGGGCGGACCGCCGTAATATCCGTTCAGGTCGCAGGCGTACTTGAGCGCGGGGATGCCCATCTCGCCACCCACGCGTTGCGCCGCGGCGGTGATGCGCTCTTGTTTTATTTGCGCGAGTTCTTTATCGCGTTCCTTGTGCGCCGCATAAATTTCGTAGCAGGCGGTTGGTGCTGGAGAGGCAAAAGCCAGAATCCCGCCTACCGCGCCTGCATCGAGCGAAGGCGCCAATTTTTGCGCCGCCCCCACCAGGACTTGGAAGCCGACTTCTTTTTGGCGTGTTTTAATTCCACCGACCACGCTGATGGCCGCCGAGGAAACCTTTGGCGGAGACGTTTTCGCCACTCCAGCCAATGCGCCAATTGAAACCAGTTCACCGCCTGCATCGGCGCCATTGCCGCTTTGTAACATGCGCGGCGTGACTGCTTCAAACGTCTCGGTGACAGGGGCGCTCCGTTTTATGTGACGAGTGGATTCTACCAATGTGCGGATTTTTTCAATGCTTCCGCTCGATTCCTTAATCCCAATAATGTTTGAGTGTTCCGCCAGTTCGATCACGACCTCGGCTGGCATATCGTATGCGGTGAAAGGCGGCACATTGTAAATAAGAATCGGCAGGGGCGAGCGGTCCGCCACAAAACGGTAAAACGCCAGCTCGTTTGGCGGCTGCAGCTGGTTGCGGTAAAAATGTGGTGTGCGGATGAGCGCGACCTCGTACCCAAGCTCCGCCGCATATTCGGTGAGCCGCAGAGTTTCAATGGCCGACTCCATGCCCGTACCTGCGATTAGAACTTTGTGCGGCGCGGCCGCCGCGCGAGCCGTCTTGAAAACCTCCCGGCGCTCCTCGTCAGAAAGCATGATGGATTCCCCCGTGGAACCCAGGACCACAATGCCGGCAACCGGCGTTTTGGAATAGCGCTCCACATTGTGTTCCAACTTTTTGAAGTAGACGTTTCCGTCTGGATAAAACGGCGTCGTAATGGGAGGGAAGATTCCGTGAAGGAGCATAGGTCGAGCTATAGCTTACCAATTGCCAGAGGGATATGGAACGCAAGCACAGCGGAAATGCTGATTGCGTATCCGGTGCGCTCTCATTAGGCCGAATGATCGGCCATTTTGGTGGGGTTTGACCTCTAAAAGATTGTTCCGTAAAATAGTGTTTCGGTATTGGCGGGAACTCTCTTCCATAGCGAATTCAGTAGGGAAATTCAAAAGAAACAAAGGTAAGGACCTTACATGGCAAACCATTTTTCTGCGCTTAAGCGCGCCCGGCAAACTGAACGCCGCACCGCCCGCAACCGGGCCAATGTCTCTCGTCTGCGCACCGTATTGCGCGACTTCCGCGAGAGCTGTGCTAAGGGCGACAAAGCTGCCGCCGAGCAGACTTTCCGCCGCACCGTTTCCGCGCTGGATAAAGCAATTCAGAAAGGCGTGCTGCACGAGAACACCGCCGGAAGGTATAAATCCCGGCTGAGCGCACGGCTCAAGGCGCTTAAGTAGTTCTAAAATTATTTAGCTTTTCCTTCAGCATGGCAGACTTCCGCTCTGCCATTTTTGTTTTGCGGCAATATTTCATCTCAGGCGGGGGAGCAAAAAGCCGGTCTCCTATACCGGCAATTCTTCCTGCATCCATGAAGGTTCAGGCTTCGGCTCGGCGGTCAAATCCAGCACAAGTTTTTCCAGCACCAGGCGTTTGCCGGGAGGATTGGAGCGCAGGGCCAAATCTGTTTTTGCCACAAGGCGAATGGAACGGGTGAGCTCGCGTTTGGATTTATAACGCCGCGCCTGCCGGATAATGTCGTCCGCGGCAAAGGGCGGCACACGGAAGCCCTGCCAGAGCGCAGCCCACAACATGCGTTGATCGCGCACATTGCGTTCCAGTATCACCAGCATCTGGCGGAATGTTTTCGCCAGCATATACAAGTGCCCAATCGCGGCCTCTTCGCCTTCGCTGGTCGAGAGAATGGCATCCAGTACCTGTAAGGCGCGAACGCGGTCTTTGGCGGAGATGGCGTCCGTCAATTCATAGAGCGACCGCTGTTTGGCAGCGAGCACCATGGTCTCCACATCGCCGAGCGTAATGCGCTTTTTCTCGCCGACGTAAAGAATCAATTTTTCCAGCTCATTGGAAATCATCATCATGTCGCCGCCCAGCGCGTCTACTAACTCGCGCGAGGCATCGGAATCAATCTTGATTCCCTGCATGGCGCAGAAATCCGTCAGCCAACGCACCGCATCGTTCTCTTCCACGCGGGCCAGTTCAACGATGGCGCAATATTGGCCCATCGTTTCGCGGATTCGCTGGTAGCGTTCTTTGTCTTGCATATCCATGCGGCGCACGTCGGCAGGAATGCTGATATGGTCAGCAATAAAAATCAGCACCGCATTGGGGTTTGGATCTTTGCAGTATTGTTCAACCGCAGAAAGCTTTTCTTCGTTCGATCCCCGGCCGAAAAGCGTCTTCACGCCGCGCACGAAAAATACCTGAAAGGGGGCCATGAGCGAAGGTGTGCGCGCGCGGTCCAGAATCTCAGTTAAGCCGGTTTCTGCCAGGTCGAATTCAAACAGGCTGAAGTCGCGCATGTCGGCAGGCACAAGATGTTGCAATATGGCCTCGCGGCAGCGCTTGCGGAAAAATACTTCATCGCCGGCAAAAACATAGGCGGGACGCAGCTTTCCGCTTTGCACATCGCTTAGAAAGCGGTCGGTCTGCGCGAACGAACGCACTTAAAACCCCTCCACAATGTTGGCGACGAGCGTGCGGGCAAACTCCCGCGAAAGCCGCTGGAATGCCGGAGAATCCTCCTCAAAAAAGCTGGAGGGATCGCGCGAAACCTGATATTGCTCCCGGAACAAATACGAAGGGTTCTGGTATAGGACTTTACCGCGTTTGTCCTTCAGGGAAACGCTCATGCTGACTGTTACCAGTACACTGGAGGCGCGCCCGGTTTGCGAATCGTAGGTCAGCGGCGCGATGTAGGTGGAAAGCACATCGCCGTGGAGAACGGCGTCCGCCGACCCGTCATTACTATTAATAACCTGGTAATGTGTGCGCGTCAGCATCTCGTGTACCACCGCCTGCGTGAGCCTCTGCTCGATTTTATAAGTCTGCGTGTGGTTCACAAAAGCCGGAATCGCGATGGTGTTCACATTTTGCGGGAGCGCATCGGCATGGCCGGCAGTATGGTAGCCGCATCCGGCGCATGCCAGGCAGATTGCACCTATGCCGGCGGCTAAAATGTGCAGGAGTTTCATTGAATTTTGCCGCGAGGCCGCATAGCGGCCATGCTTTCCGCGCATTCCACGGCGTTAGCGGCGGCAACGCGGAGATTGTCGCTCGCAGCCCACAGCCATAGTCCATTGGCGTGGTTTGCATCCGGCAAAACGGAAACCAGAATATCTTCCTGGCCAGCGGCATTTACATTGCTCGGCGGCTCTTCGCTACGCTTCGTCACATTTACATGCTCACCCGCCAATACCTTAGCAATCTGGGCTACATCCGCTGCGTTCTTCATTTGCAGATGAAGGGCGAACACATGGCCGTGGAAGATTGGCGCTTGCACCAACAGCAACGAAGGGACTATGGGCACTGGGCCGACAATTTTTTCGTAATGTTTCAGTATGCGCGTTTCAATCGAAGCGAGAGGCGGCGTCGCCTGGCCGCCGAACGCGGTCACAAGATTGAAGGCCACCTGCGTATCGAATATTGATTTGGGGAGTTGCTGGAAGGAGAGCAAATTGACGGTCTGCTCGTGCAACTCGTCCATTCCAGCCTGCCCGTGTTCGGATGCGGGCTCAAAAACAGTGGCAGCCGCCGACTCTATGGGCGCAGCTTTTTGTATCCTTTGCAGCAATAATGCCAGGACAACCGCCGCCGGGTGGGCCACAACCGAAGGGCCTGGCTGCAACTCAGGCGCGGGAACCACGCCTAACTGTCTCTCCAGCCACGGTGACCGGAGCACCGCTCCCGGCGCGTCTTCGAGCGCATAGGAGAGGTCCACAATCGTGCTCCCCGCATCCCGGGCGGCCTTCCAGCTCTTGCGGGTGCATTCCTGGTCGGAAGCAAAAAATGTAAAGTCTACCTTCTCGAACTGCTCGGCGCGGATTTTCTGAATAAACGAAACTTCATCGCCCACCGTTTCCAGGCGTCCCAATGCTTCGTCATCATCCAGAAGTTTAATTTCGAGCGCAGGGAAATTGCGGTCGCTTAGCACCTCTGCTGTTTCTTTGCCTTTTATCGAGGCCGCGCCCACAATCGCGACCCGGTAAAGATTAGCGCGCGAAGAGTCGCCCGGATTCGTGGCCATGGATTTCACATCTGAATTCATGAGGATTGCGATGCCTCCCGGTACGCAGGAGGTGGAGGATCGTTTTTACGGCGGAACACCCACTGGAGACGCCAGAAAACGCCCGAGAACATATATGCCAGAGCGATCACGAACAGCACTTTTTGTGAGAAAAACCAAATTGCCGCAAACAGCAAGCCGAACAGAATCACCAGGCGGAAAGGCTGCCGCGTGCGCAAATCAATGTCTTTGAAACTGTAAAAACGCCACGTGCTCACCATGAGATAAGACACTGCAACGATCAACAGCAACCATGTGAGCGCGGTCCACCAGGTAGAGATGACTTCTCCGCCAGAGAAATGCACCATGGCGGCAATAATGCCGGCCCCCGCCGGTATGGGCATGCCCACAAAATACTTTTTTCCAGGGCGTCCGGGGTTCGAGGGTTGCGGATTGACGGTGATATTGAACCGGGCCAGGCGGCTGGCTCCTGCCATTAAAAACAAGAAACTCGCGATGGCCCCAAACTGCACCAACTTATCTATAAGCTCCGGGGAAGAGAGCGTAGCGAGTAAGGCCGGTAAATTGCGGAAGCCCCAGGCCCAGGCCAGCAATCCAGGAGCGACGCCGAAGGTGATCACGTCGGCCAAGGAGTCCAATTCGCGGCCAAAGTCGCTGCTGGTGCGGGTCATGCGCGCAATGCGGCCATCCAGGCCGTCGAACAACACGGCAAACCCAATGGCTTTGGCGGCATTATCGAAATGCGAAAAATCCGCGGTGGTGCCATGCAGCACCTGAAGAATGGCGTAATAGCCCGCTGCAATATTGGCCGTCGTGAACAGCGACGGCAGGATGTACATGCCCTTGCGTTGGCGGCGCGGAACCTGATCCTCCAGGCGCCGCTTCGGAACCTGCTGGAGTTCGTGTTCGATTACCGTCCTCCTTGGTGCCGTTCGGAACTCAGTCCGGAAGCCGCGCCCGCAGGAGAACAAGGCGCCAGTTCAGCAAGCACACTTGCCCCGCCCTTGACCCGGTCTCCCACTTTGATTTTCAAAGCGGCATCTTTCGGCAGCAGAACATCTACCCGCGAGCCGAATTTAATCAGGCCGATGCGCTCTCCACGCTGGACTGGTTCGCCTATTTTCTTGGTAAAAACGATGCGGCGCGCAATCAGCCCGGCAATTTGCTTAAAAATGACTGTCTGGCCATAGCTCTCTACGGTCACAATGTTTTGTTCATTTTCAACGGCGCAGGCCGCGTTCATGGCGTTCAGAAATTTGCCCGGTTTGTATTCGACGTTGCGGACAATGCCTTCCACGGGAGAGCGGTTCACGTGCACGTCGAAAACACTCAGAAATATACTGATCCGCGAGAAGGGAACACCACCGACCAGCGCCTCTGTTATGTGGCTGACCTTGCCATCGCCGGGGGAGACTACAGTTCCCGCCGAGCCGGGAATTGAGCGATCCGGGTCGCGAAAGAACCAGAAGAAAAAGGCCGCAAATGCAACTGGAATAACAGCCCAAACGGGAGATGCCAGCCATCCAACGATAGCCGCAGCAGAGAGCGCCGCAAAACCATAAAAATAACCGTCTCGAACCATGAGGGGGGCCAGAACGATTATAGTGCAGACCGGTTTAGAAGACAGGGACTTCCGTTAATTCGCCTGATTCAGGCGCTGCTCCACATCAGATTCATTCCCAGCAGTAAGAGGCCGCCTACGCTATCCGGCCCTGCTGTATATGCTCGCGGTGAATCCGTTCGATAGATTCCATCTGGTCTTTCAAGCGGAGCTTTAGTTTTTTCAAGCGGACTTCTTCCAGCTTTTCATCGTCCGTGAGGTAGCGTTTTTGGATAAGAGATTCGAGACGTTGTGCGTACTGTGTGTGCTCCATGGCCAACTTGCGGAATTCGTCATGGCTGGCGAGGAGTTGGTCTCTGGGAGAAAGCATCCGTTAGACCTCCAGGCACTACTTTTCCAACGACCCAAAACTACCACAGCATCTACCCTGCATCAACGCCAAATTCGAAATTTTACCGGGAATTAGGGTTAAGAAATCGGCTGCCGAAAGTGTTAAAAATGGTTTTCAAAATGGTGGAAAAATCCTCAGGACGAGCACAACAATCCACAGCCAGCGGCAATCAGGGATTGTCCCTGCCAAGTAGCACATTATGATCGCGAATCCTGGGGTGTGCTACTCGAAAGATCGCTGCGTTCTGGAACGTGATAGCAAAAATGCAAATAGCGTACTCACCAAAATTTCCCGGAGCGGAGTTGTCCCGCCCCGGGATTACCTGTCGGACTGATTACTGCGATGAAAGCCATCCGAGAAATTTCCGGAATGCTTCGCCGCGGTGGCTGTATTTGGCCTTCTCTTCGGGAGTGAGTTCGGCAAAGGTTTTCGCGATTCCCGGAAAATAAAATAATGGGTCGTAGCCAAAGCCATTGCTCCCGCGTGGCGTTGTCAAAATTATTCCCTCCGCTGTGCCTCGGAAGGTGGCCAGAGTGCGGCCGTCACGGGCCGCAGCAATGACACAAACAAAACGGCCGGCACGCTGCGCCTCAGGGATATTGCCAATCTGCGCAACCAGCTTCGCGTTGTTGGCAGCATCGTCAGTGTTCGATTCTGCCAGCTCCGGTTTCTCGGCTGCATAGCGGGCGGAATGCACGCCGGGCGCTCCTCCCAGCGCGTCCACCTCCAAGCCGGAATCATCTGCCAGAACAATCTGACCCGGCGCAGACCGGCTATAACCCTCGGCCTTTTTTATGGCATTAGCTTCGAAGGTAAGGCCGTCTTCAACAACCAGCGGAAGGGACGAAAATCCGGGGATACTGCTGATTTCAATGCCCAAAGGGCGTGCCGCTCCCGCTAAGTCCCGTAATTTGCCGGGATTGGAAGTTGCAACCAGGACGGATTTCAGCTGTGTATGCTCCACAGGGTGCTCTTCGAATATATTCGCAATTTGCGGGGCCGGGTACCCGATATCCTCGACGCCGGGTAACGACTTCATGAGTATCGAAGATTCTAGAGTACCGAAGATTCTAAACGAGAGCGGCGGACTCTTGCCCCTCATTTCAGAATACTTACAGAGCCTCCCGCCTGGCAGCTGACTACGCGGGCCGGGAACGGTCTCCGCTCAAAAACCGCGCCAGTGGCGGAAAGCCAAAAGATTGTGTGAGTTCCTGTGGTTCACAAGTTCGCGGGCTGGATAAAACTTTTGCGCACTCTACGTCATCGAAAAACCAGCAAAAAGCTTGCTGCCGCGCCTCATAACCTGTGATACGATCACCTGCAATTGAGGTTTTAGGCCCGTTTTACGTGCGGGCCTGGCGGTCAAGAAGGTTCGCCCGAGCAGACGTTAGCGCGGAACGTCTATCGGCCCGGCTTTTGGGGGAGCTTGGAAGGTTTTTTATGAACGCGTCCCAGTGCTATCGAGCGCCCGCCCTGTTGACGCTTTATGTCGTAGTCTTTTGCTGCCTCCTGCCAGTTTGCGCGCAAAACCGGCCTGATGATGTCCACATCACGCCGAGAGTACAACCGGAAGAACCCAAGCCTGCGGAGCTGGTCAGCCCCGCCGCGCTAAAATCGCACACCAAAGCCCTGCGCGTAGATGTAGATATGGTGCTCGTGCCGGTCACGATCACCGATCCGTTAAACCGCCTGGTGACAGGACTGGACAAAGAGAACTTCACGATCTTCCAGGACAAAGACAAGCAGGTCATCCGAAATTTTTCCAGCGAAGATGCTCCCGTCTCCATCGGCATAATTTTTGATATGAGCGGCAGTATGGGCAGCAAGATTGAACGCGCTCGCGAGGCTGTTTCCGAGTTCCTGAAAACCGCCAATCCGCAGGATGAGTTTTTCCTCATCACTTTCGCCGATGAGCCCGAACAACTTTCCGATTTCAGCGAGTCTGTACCGGACCTGGAAAGCCGCCTTATTTTCACGGCGCCCAAAGGGCGGACCGCGCTGCTGGATGCGATTTATCTGGGCATTCATAAGATGCGGAATGCCAAATATCCCAAAAAAGCGTTGCTGATCATTTCCGACGGCGGGGACAATCACAGCCGCTACACGGAAGGCGAAATTCGTTCTCTCGTGAAAGAGTCCGATGTGATGATTTACGCCATTGGAATTTATGATCATTATTTCCCCACCGAAGAGGAACGTCTGGGTCCGCAGTTATTAAGCGATATTGCAGAGACAACGGGAGGCAGGGCTTTCACCATCGATAATCCTAACGACTTGGCAGATGTGGCTACAAAAATTGGGATTGAGCTACGCAACCAATATGTGCTCGGATACCGTCCAAGTACTCCGACGCATGATGGAAAATGGCATAGGATAAAGGTAAAGCTCATTCCCCCGAAGGGATTGCCTCCCCTGCGGGTGTATGCCAAGACGGGATACTATGCACCTAGTCAATAAGCGCATTTTGGGGATTTTGTTCGCGGTTGTACTGTTCGGCGGTTTAGGAATTCAGGCTCAAAATACTTCGCAAGGCATTGGCGCTTCTGCTCCGCCACCAGCGCCCTATCAACCCCCACAAAATTCTCCGGCACCGGGAAAGCCCCCTGCCGCTCAGCCGCAAGGCCAGGGACAAGCCCCTGAAGGGACGGACAGCAGTGGCGGCTTTGTTTTCCATGCGCAGGCGCAGGAAGTTGTCCTTCATGCCACTGTGGTGGATGACAAGCAGCACCTGGTGATGAATCTTCCCAAGACTGCCTTTACGGTGTTCGAGGACGGGAAGCCGCAGACGATTACATCCTTTGGGCATGAAGATTTTCCCGTCGCATTGGGAATCGTGATTGACAATTCAGGATCCATGCGGGAAAAGCGCGCCAAGGTGAATGCGGCCGCGCTGAACCTGGTACGCGCGAGCAATCCCGGAGACCAGGTTTTTGTGGTGAATTTTAACGATGAATTTTATCTGGACCAGGATTTCACCAGCGATATCAGCAAACTCCAGCAGGCTTTGGAGAAAGTTGAATCGCGGGGTGGCACAGCCCTTTATGACGCCATTGTGGCCTCCGCCGACTATTTAAAAAAGAATTCCAAGCTGCAAAAGAAAGTTCTGTTCGTTGTTACCGACGGCGAAGACAATGCCAGCAGGGAAAACCTGGAGCAGGCAGTGGAACGCTTGCAGGAAGAGAATGGCCCCACGGTTTATACCATCGGATTGCTTGGACAGGAAAAAGCGCGCCACGCGCGCCGGGCTTTGCAGACAATTTCGGAACGCACCGGCGGCATCGCTTTTCTTCCCAAAACGCTGGATGAAGTCGAGGGCATCACGAACGAGATAGCCCATGACATCCGCAACCAGTACACCATTGGATACCGGCCTACAACTCCACGCACCGCCGGTGGCTACCGCACGATCCACGTGGAGGCGGAAGCCAAGGGACATAAAAATCTGGTAGTCCGCACCCGCACTGGCTACTACGCAGGCCAGGAACAAGCCGAAGGCGGACAATAGCGAAATACTATAAAAGTACTATTTTCATTTCGGCTTACCTGCCGCAGAATCTATCCTCAGTAGATGCTCTCATTCTGGTATGTTGTGCAAAGGTACTCCGCTTGCCTTTGCTCGCCGGGTGACATGACTTGGCCGTTGTTGAACCTTTTCCATATCAAGCAGAATCCAAGCGAGCGATAATCAGGGGACGCCGTGAATCGGAAATCATCTTTGTTCGCAACACGATATAAATTTCTTGCATTCTGGGCCGGTTCGGCCATGGTGACCGCCGGTGTAATTCTGCACGTTCCGATGTTCTTAATGGGACGCTATACCGGCTACCGCCTCGCGGGAATGCCGATGACTCCGGGCATGCTGGCCGGCATGGGATTGATTATTTTCGGCATTGCAGCTGCGGCTTACGGATTGCTCCCGTCAAGCCATCGCCAGCAAATCAACTATGTTTCCGTTACTGCTCCCGAAGATGCTCCACTCACCAAAGCTCATTGGATTCAAATCGCGCTTCTCGCCGTAGCTCTTGTGATTGACGTAATGAAGGCAGCCACTCTCGGGTTCGTGGTGCCGGGAATGCGAACTGAATATGCGCTTGGTTTTTCCGCTGTAGCCGTACTGCCGTTCGTCGCGCTTTTTGGAACTACCGTGGGCTCGTTTTTGTGGGGATCGCTGGCTGATATCTATGGCCGTCGCGCGGCGATCCTGCTGGCCGCAGTTTTGTTTGTTGGGACTTCCATTTGCGGCGCCATGCCCTCATTTTCCTGGAACATCGTAATGTGCTTCATCATGGGCCTTGCCGCCGGAGGCATGTTGCCCGTAGCCAATGCTTTGCTCGCGGAAATTCTCCCGACCAAACATCGCGGATGGTGCCTCGTGCTGCTGGGCGGTATTGGCACTGTGGGCGGCTATTTTGCAACCAGCGAGCTCTCGGCTTTATTACAGCCGCATTTTGGCTGGCGCATCATGTGGTTTGCGGGGTTTCCTGCCGGACTTATTCTGGTTGCGCTTAGCCCCATGATTCCAGAATCTGCGCGTTTCCTGCTCGAAATGGGCCGCTACGAAGAAGCAGGCGCAATGCTGGCGCGCTATGGCTCTGTCATCAGCACCACTCCGGCTGCCCGGGAAGAACCTGTGAGAGCGCGGGCGGACGAGGGATCCGACCGCAGCACATGGGAAACTTTGCGCCCCCTGCTGGGGTTAAGTATTGCGCTCACTCTGGCGGCGTTGGCTTGGGGATTTGTGAATTTTGGAGTCCTGCTGTGGCTGCCGGGAAGCTTGATGGCCGCCGGACGCAGCGTAGGACGTACCAGCGCACTGATTGCGCGTTCCACCCTGATTGCCGTCCCGACGATTGGTATAACGACGTATCTGTACACTCTGTGGAGCACAAAAAGGGTGCTGGTCCTGGCCATTGGCGTCACTACGCTCGGCCTCATCGCTACGCTGTTCGGTGGTAATGAGTCGTTGTCTTTCCTCTCCAATCCGCTCGTTTCCGTGTCGCTTCTAATCGTCGGCACCAGCGCAGTCATTTCGATTTTGCTGCCATACACATCGGAAAGTTTTCCGATCCGGTTGCGCGGGCGCGCTACGGGCTGGGTCGCGGGCTGCAGTAAAGTCGGCGGCGTGATGGCGCAGGGACTGGCGGTTCTGGCCCTTGTCCCTGCGTTTGCATTGGCGGCCGGGGCAGTCGTTGTACCCACCGTGATTTCGCTGCTGCTGGTAGCGATGTTTGGGCATGAAACCCGCGGACGGGACCTTCGCGAACTCGAGGCAGAGGAACGGCTGGAATATGCGAACGTGCCGGCGCGCTGAATTAGAGGCTGTATTCTATTGAATCCGAACCGGCTATATCGTAATGGCTTCCTGCCTAGCCGCGTAGTGCGAGTCCACGTAGTCGTCTAAAATTTTGCGGAATTCAGCCACGATGTGGTCGCCGCGAAGGGTAGTAAACAGGCGTCCATCCACGTAAACCGGAGCTTTCGGTTCCTCGAATGTGCCGGGGAGGGAAATGCCTAAATTCGCGTGTTTGGATTCACCCGGTCCATTGACGACGCAGCCCATTACGGCAACTTTCATCTCTTCTACACCCGCGTAGCGGCCCTTCCAGACAGGCATTTGTTCGCGCAGGTAACTTTGAATCTGCTCCGCCATCTCCTGGAAAAACGTGCTGGTTGTGCGGCCGCAACCGGGACAGGCTGTGACTTGTGGCGTGAAGCTGCGGAAGCCCATGGATTGCAGAATCTGCTGCGCCACACGGACTTCCTCTGAGCGGTCTCCGCCGGGAGCGGGAGTAAGCGAAACGCGAATTGTATCGCCAATGCCTTCCTGCAATAGAACGCTAAGCGCGGCGCTTGAGGCCACAATTCCTTTTGCGCCCATGCCGGCCTCGGTCAATCCGAGATGCAGAGGATAGCTGCAACGCGCAGCCAGCGAGCGGTAGACGTCAATCAGATCCTGCACCCCGCTGACTTTCGCGCTCAGGATGATCTGGTCAGGGCGAAGCCCGTATTTTTCTGCCAGCGCGGCAGAATTAAGAGCGCTGACCACCATGGCTTCCATCGTGACTTCCCGCGCGTCTTTGGGCGCGGATGATTTGGAATTTTCGTCCATCATGCGCGTCAGAAGGGCCTGATCGAGCGATCCCCAATTGACGCCAATGCGTACCGGCTTCTGGTTCTCCACGGCCACTTCAATCATGGTGCGGAAGTTGTCATCGTTTTTGCGGCCAACGCTTACATTGCCCGGATTGATGCGATATTTGGCCAAGGCTCGCGCGCACTCGGGAAACTTCTTCAG
>JAICKN010000241.1 GCA_025927855.1 Terriglobales bacterium | reverse complement strand
CTGCATGGGATGCGACTCGCGCTTCATCTTCTCGATTTCCGCAAGGGAAATATCAGTCAGCAGCTCGTAGTAGCGCCACATCATCTCATCGGAGATGCTCATCACTTTGCCGTACATCTCAAGCGGCGGCTCCTGAATTCCAATGGCGTTGCCCAGCGACTTCGACATTTTCTGTACGCCGTCGAGTCCTTCCAGAATCGGCATCGTTAGGACGATCTGCGATTCCTGCCCAAAGTTGCGCTGCAACTCGCGCCCCATGAGCAGGTTAAATTTCTGGTCCGTCCCCCCTAGCTCCACATCGGCTTTCAGCATGACCGAGTCGTACCCTTGCACAATGGGATAGAGCAGTTCGTGGATGGCAATTGGTTTTTCTTCATCGAAGCGCTTGTGAAATTCTTCGCGCTCCAGCATCTGTGAAACCGTAAATTTCGATCCCAAACGGATCCAATCTGCGGACGTGACCTTGTCAAACCACTCGCTGTTAAAACGCACTTCCGTCTTGTGCTTGTCCAGAATGCGATAAACCTGCGCCATATAGGTTTTTGCATTGCGCATGATTTCTTCCGGAGTCAGGGGCGGCCTGGTGACTGAGCGGCCCGTCGGGTCTCCGATCATGCCGGTGAAATCGCCGATCAGGAAAATTACCGTATGCCCAAGGTCCTGAAAATGCTTCAGCTTGCGCAGCAGAACAGTGTGTCCAAGATGCAGGTCAGGAGCAGTCGGATCGAAGCCTGCCTTTACGCGCAGGGGCTTGCCCGAAGACAGCGATTTTTCCAGCTTGGACCGCAGCTCCGATTCGCGGATCATCTCCGCGGAGCCTTTCTTTATATAGGTCAGTTGTTCTTCAACAGGCGCAAAAGTCGGCATGGATTGTTTTTCCCAGCGTAAATGCCGGCTAGGCCGCTCCCTTCATGGCGCTTTTCAGGTATTCCAGCACCTCGGAAGAGTGACCTTCGGGCTTCACCTTGCGGAAAACATGCTTGATCTTTCCGTCTGGCCCAATCACGAAAGTCGTGCGCGCTACACCCATAACTTTTTTCCCGTACATGTTCTTTTCCTGCATCACATTAAAGGCATGGGCGATTTCCTTATCGGCATCGGCCAGCAGAGGAAATGGCAGGCTGAACTTTTCTTCAAACTTTTTTTGCGCTTTTGAGGTGTCAGGCGAAATTCCCAGCAGCACCGCGCCAGTTTTTTGAATCTTACTGTAGGAGTCCCGGAATTCGCAGGCTTCAATGGTGCATCCTGGCGTATCGGCGCGAGGATAGAAGTAGAGTACAATCCATTTGCCGCGAAGGTCTTTTAACGAGATTTCATCCCCGTTCTGGTCGGGCAACGTGAACTCAGGGGCTTTATCATTGACGTCCATGGGCGATTCTCCTTCTTCTAAAAAGTTATACCGCACATGGTCGCGGCGCGTCATCTGCGCGGCGGCGGTATTGGCGGTTTGTGCCCTTCCGGAACTGGGCCACGCGCAATACGAACAGCATGCTCAACCCGATAAAGGCCCTCGCGCCCTGGGGTTGCTCGAACTTTCGCCGGGCGGCAAGGCGCACCTCATTCCCATAGCAATTATGTACAACGGGGATTTTTTTGATGCGGGCGCGTATAAGGCTAACCCGGTCCCCATGGCGCTGGATGGCGGCACAGTTTATGAAGCGGAACGCAGTGGAGTTTCCCAGGGACTATTCACCGTTTTAGGCGCTTTAGAAAATAATGGCTCTTTCATTGGCCAGGGCACGTGGCAGGATGCGGCCAGCGTGGCCGCGGCCGCCACAGCCAAGAAAAAAGAAATTCCTTCCGAACCGCGAGGCATCGAGGATACTTCCGGCCCTCCCCGGTTGCACCGCTCCAAGCCAGTGCCAAAGCCTGCTCCTTCTTCGCAGACGCCTTCTTCTACGCCGCCTTCGGCTCCGCCAACTTCTGGCCCAGGTTCGCCTTCTGCCGGCGGTTCTGCTCCGAACTCCGGGAACGCCCCATCCTCTCCCGCTGATGACCGGCCGGTGTTGAAGAAGCCGCCTTCGGAAAGTGGGCAGAGTGGGCAGAAAGACCAAAGCTCCGCCCAGCCATCCGCTCAGGCGAAGAATTCCAGCGGATTGCCCGGTGAAGCCTCCGACGAGAATGATCCAAACCGCCCCCGGTTGCGCCGTGAAAAACCGGCCAATCCACCCACAGCGTCAACTCCGGCAGAAGAACAGGCCACGGTGAAAAAGGCGGCTTCCGTCGAATCCCCCATGATTGCCAAAGCCTCCAATGTTCAGCTTATTCCCGCAATCTCGGACGCTGGAGGGCCCTCGCCGGAGTCGTATGTGTATCCCATGAAGCCGGATGAAGAGCAGCAGTTCCGCAAAAAAATGCTGGCCTTGGCAGCGGAGAATGTGAGCGATTACGTTAAAAAATGGTCTGCGGGAGTTCCTTCCGGCGCACCGGCAACAAGCTCTGGTGCCCGGACACGGGCTAAATCCAAGAAACCTGCCGTTCACTCACAACAGCCGGAGTTTAGTAATGTCGAGATGCGCGTCTTTGATCTTTCCTCCAGCAACGAGCCAACGCTGGTGCTGACAGCGACGGCGCAACTGCCGCACCAGACCGGCAGGGGACAGCAAACAGAAGAATTGGGGCCGCAATACTTTGTTACCCTGGTTGCCAGCCAGGATATTTACGGCGACCTGCACAAAATACAGGCGAACGTGACCGACCAAAATCACTTGGACATTGCGCCGCGCATGGAGATCATTGATGCTGTGGACGCCGACGGAGACCGGCGCGGCGAATTGCTCTTCCGCGAAACTTCCGACCGGGGCAGCGGCTTCGCAATTTACCGTGTTATTGGATATCAGCTTTATGAGTTATTCCAAAGTACGCCGGGCGAGCAGTAGAAAGTACGGCCTATTTCGCACAAGGCCATGTATTTCCGGTGTTATCGGGGGAACTGAAATTTTCAGTAAAATCGATTGAGACTTGCATCTAATTCAATATTAGAACCGGTGTGCGGAAAAACGAATTCTGAAAAACAATATGCCCAAAAAAACCATATTTTTTGCCCTGTTCTTCGTGTTGGTCTCCTTTGCTGTTGCACAGGACTTGAGCTCTGTACTCAAGCCGCCCAAAGGGGCGACGGAGGCTCTGGTCGTCTTTGAAGACCTGCAATGCCCCATGTGCGCGCATACGGCGCCCCTGCTGAAGCAGGCGGTAAAGGACTACAAAATTCCATTGGTGATTTACGATTTCCCGCTTCCCATGCACAACTGGTCTTACCAGGCAGCATTGTTCGCGCACTATTTCGATTCACGTTCTAAGCAATTGGGCTTCGATTTTCGCGATTACATCTTCGAAAACCAGATTCAGATTAATCCCACAAATTTGCGCGGCTATGTGGAGAGATTTGCCGCGGCACACAAAACGGATTTGCCATTTGTGATTGATCCGCAGGGCAAATTCGCCGCCGAAATCAATGCCGATAAAGATATGGGCAAGCGCGTGGGCATTGAACATACGCCCACAGTTTACGTGGTGAGCAATAAAGGGCCGCGCGTGCAGGAAGTGACCGATCCGGAGAATAAACTTTTCCAAACGATTGATGCGATGAAGTAGCCGTCAGTAAGGCCCGCGCGCAACAAAGCTAACGCCGCCTAGCCTCGCTCAAAAGCATGCTTTTTCTCTAACTCCGTAACTGCCGCGCGCATGTCGGCTTCGAACTGCTCCACCAGCGCCATCAGAGACGCATTGGCAGATGCGTATTCCCCCTCCAGCGTGATCAATCCTTGTTCTGCCAGCTCCCGCGCAAGCTTCAACACATGGGCCGAATCAGTTTCACAATAAAGGGCTTCTACCGGATTTCCCAGCCACACCGGGCCACCGGCCAATTTCGTCTGCCAAAACACCTTTCGCTTGAGCAGGGTCCTGGTTTCTTCATCATCAACTTTGCCGAAGACCCAACGGCTGCGCTTAAAGTCGTAGTGGCGGCTGGAAAAATGCACAGGCACAAGCTTACCGGACTTTAGAAATTCGATCTGCCGCCGGTCCACTTCCTTGCGGAGCGCATTGATGACCGGCCCTTCAGCATCTTTCGGCTCAAGTGACGGGAGCACCTCCCGGACGGTCAATGAAAGGTTCACCGCTACCGGCGCGTGCAGGCCCTCCGAACTTTCCAGGGCGATGTCGGCATGCAACACCCAAAAATCCGCGCCGGAAGTGGATTTATGGAACGGCCAATCCAGCCGGAATGACAATGGCAATCCCGCGCGCGACATATAAATGGTTTTGGCCTCTGCAACTGGTTTCTGGTCTTTGTTTGTCATGGATCCGTTTGTCATGAATTCCGGTTTTCCTAGGTTAATCGTCCTGCCCTGCAAATAATGCGCTAAGAAGTATTTTATTGTGCCACACCTCGATCGTTACTGCATGGCGCGGGCATGGCGCGAAAGCTTATCTCTCACGCCCATATCTCTGCTTGCGATTTCGCCATCTGATAGACTGTCGCATTCATTGACGGCCCGATTATGTCCGCCATAACCGAATCCCCCGCCATTTTGCCAGCTTCATCCCATACTGCAACCAGCCGCAGCGTATTGCTCGCCGGAGTCGCCCTGGGCAGCTTTTCCGCCCTGCTGCTGGAGCTTTCGCTTACGCGGCTATTTTCTGTGGTGCTGTTTTATCACTTTGCATTTCTTGCCATCTCCATTGCATTGCTCGGGCTGGGCGCGGGCGGCGTTTTCGCGCATCTGGCAAAGAGCTGGCTCTCCCGTTTTCCGCTCCGAAATTTGGCGGCCCGGCTCTCTCTGCTGAATGCGCTTTTGAT
>JAICKN010000238.1 GCA_025927855.1 Terriglobales bacterium | reverse complement strand
CGGTAGCCTAATTAATTAGGCTGCGTATGCCATTTGTTGATTGGCAATTATCATTTTGCCCACGATTACGGGTGTGTGCACCCCGGCATGCCTCTTGGCCGCAAGCATCTCCGTCGAAGCCGTGACGCCCCCACTGGTGGGCTTGGCCATTGTGAAATAACCTCTTCCAGACTAGGGCTCCAGTCAGTGTATGTCAAACCCACCACGATTCTGGAGATCTGGAGAAAACCAGGTATACAGAATGCACCATTGACAGGTGTCAGTATGTATGTCAGTATATACGTGTTATTAGGTATAGCGATTGGGATCGGGAGAATGGATATGACTACAAAGGGTTTGATTTCTGGATCGGACTTGATTCGCGAGCACGCCGCCGAAGCCTATGTTGCGGCGGCACGACGCGAAGGAAGAAGTACGTTTTCAATCAACGCGGGGAAAGTACATAAGGACTTGCGCCTGGACAATCTTGTACCTTCGGTTTGCAATGCACTCAAATCGGAAAAATTCTTGGGTGTAAATCGTCTTCGCTTGGTCTCAAAAACCGGACCGCCATCTGGAAAGAGCACAAGCGTGACCTACACCTACGAATTCCTTGACGACCAGACTTCACTGGGGCCAGGGGCGCCCCGTGGCTCTGGCGGTTCGCCGCAATCAAGGCAGGATGCCTGGAACCGGCTTCGGGGAGCCTTGAAAGATGTCTTTGCCGAATATGGTGGAGGCGAAGCATATCTGCGCGCTGAGCGTGCGTCTTTTCGCGATGCGAATGAACGCAAATGAGCCGCATTTACTGGGATTCCATGCTTTTTATTTACTGGCTGGATGACAACCAGCATTTTGCCAAGCGGGTTGCCTCCATCCATACCCGCATGGGCGAGCGCAAGGACGAACTCATTACCAGCGCCGTCACTCTCGGTGAAGTGCTGGCCGGAGCATATCGCAAGGGTTCAGCATCAAGGGCAGAGGAAGTGCGCACAGCATTGCTGAGTCTGCTGTCAGAAGTTGTGCCTTTTACCGTCGAAACAGCAGATCACTATGCGCGGATTCGGGGCACCACAAACATCGCCTCTCCCGATGCCATCCATCTTGCCTGCGCCGCCACGGCGAACACGGATTTGTTTTTAACTAACGATAAAAACTTAGTTGGCAGAGTCATTCCAGGGATTCAGTTCATTGCGGGGCTGGATGCGAACATCATTTAAGAGGCATTTTTGACGAAAAGCGTTATCAACAATCCGCCAGTTCCTTGCAAAGAAGAAACTCCGAATGTGAAGAAATGCAGGATTGCAAACCTGCGAAGCCCTCGCACTGTTCGATTTTGAACAGAGACTTCTGCGCATGAACATGAAACCTTCGTGATGAGCGTCTCCCGGATTGTCGAATCAATAGTTTAGGCAGCACCGAGTTGGCCTTGCGTTTGCTCATCTCCATCCCATGGAGACATTAGCAATGCCGTTTGAGCGCATAATCCAGCCCCCGGGTGCGCGAATTCTTATCGCCGACGACCAGCCCCACATCCTTGCCGCCCTTAGAATGTTGCTCGACGTGAAGGGATATCAGACTTGTTCTGCGACGAATCCAGCAAACGTCCTCGCCGCATTGCAGCAGCAGGCATTCGATGCCATCGTCATGGACCTGAACTATACCCGGGACACCACCGGCGGCGCGGAAGGCCTCGAACTGGTCAAGCGCATTCGCCTGCTTGATCAGCATATTCCGATCGTGGTGATGACTGCCTGGAGCAGTGTGGATTTGGCAGTGGAAGCCATGCAGTTCGGCGCGTCTGATTTTGTGCAGAAACCCTGGAGCAATGATCGCTTGCTCGAGAAAGTCCGCGAGCAGGTTGAGCGCGGCCAGATGTTGCGCTCTTCAAAATGCCAGCAGGAAGAGGAAGAGGCGGATGCGCGCGCAATTCAGCGGGGTCTTTTGCCGGGAACTCTTCCGCCGGTTCCGGGATACGACATTGCAGGAATTACGCAGTCAGCCCGCTTTGTGGGCGGCGATTACTTTGATGTCGTTCCCATCAATAAAAATAAAATTGCTTTTTGCATTGCCGACGCGGCAGGCAAGGGACTGTCGGCAGCACTTTTGATTTCCAATCTTCAGGCTGCTCTGCGCCCCCTCATACTGAAAGACTTGCCACCTGCTGAAGTATGCAGCCAGTTAAACCGGACATTGTCCGAAATCATCCCAGACAATAAATTCATCACACTGTTTTATGCCGTGCTCGATGCCGGCGAAGGCCGATTCACGTACTGCAATGCCGGACATAATCCTCCCATCCTGGTTCGCAGCAATGGCCATGCTTGCCAACTGAAAAATTCCGGGGCGGTACTCGGCCAGCTTCCGCAATGGAGTTATGAGCAGATTGATCTTGGGCTGCGTGGCGGAGACACTTTGCTCCTATTCACCGATGGGTTGGTGGAGGTTTGCGACGAGAAGGGAAACCTATTCGGTGAAGAGCGATTGTTACACCTTATGCAAGAGCTTTCCACTAACGATGCGTCCGCGAATAGTGCCTCTGCATTGCAAAATTCTCTGCTGGCCAATGTTTCTGCTTTTTGCCAGGGAAGCTTTCAAGACGATGCCACCATGCTCATTGTGCGGCCAGACAAACTCTGAGTTTTCTGCAAGGCCATTAAGGAGTTCAAGCTGTACTCTCCAGTCCGGACGAATGAGGAGTGTTGCGCCAACGGCTGAGCTGAAGGTTTGTCTTCCACGGAACTAATTGGCGAGGGGGTAGTTCTCATCCGCCTAATTCAGTTTCTTCAGACGCTTTGCGGCTTCATCCAGTGTTTCGAGCTTTTTGCAAAAGGCAAAGCGGACCTGCTGCATGCCATCTTTGGGATTATGGTAGAAGCTTGATCCGGGCACGGCGGCGACGCCGATTTTTTCCACCAGGTACTTTGCGAAGCTCACGTCATCGGCAAATTTGAATTTGCTGATGTCGGCCATCACATAATATGCGCCCTTGGGCGGAGAGCAGCGAAACCCCACTTCATTGAGCACCGGAATAAAACGGCGGCGGCGTTCGTGATATTTTTCGGCCAAATCCTGGTAGTAACTATGAGGCAGAGCGAGCGCCGTGGCGCTTGCTTCCTGCAAAGGAGCGGGCGCGCCCACGGTAAGAAAATCGTGGACCTTGCGGAGCGCGTCGGAAATTGAGGGCGGGGCAATCGCCCAGCCGACGCGCCATCCGGTAACGCTGTAAGTTTTTGAGACGCTGTTGATGGTGATTGTGCGCTCGCGCATCCCTTCGAGAGACGCCATAGCGATGTGTTTTGTGCCGTCGTAGAGAATGTGCTCGTAGATTTCATCCGTAATGGCGAGAACATTGAACTCGACGCACAAGTCGCGGATGAGTTCCAGCTCGGCACGAGTAAACACCTTGCCGGTGGGATTGTTCGGCGTGTTCAGAATAATGGCTTTTGTGTGCGGACGGAATGCCGCGCGCAATTCACGCTCATCGAAGGTCCAGTCATCTTTTTCGGTTGCGGGCGGGAGGAGCTTTACGAACTGTGGCTTCGCGCCGGAGAGAAAAGCATCCGGCCCATAGTTTTCGTAAAAAGGCTCGAAAATGATGACTTCGTCACCCGGATTGCAGACTCCTAACAACGAGGAGATCATGGCTTCGGTCGAGCCGCAGCACACGGTAATTTCGCGGTCAGGGTCCAGATCGAGGCCGTGCAAACTCTTCACATGGGCGGCGATGGCCTGCCGGAAATTTTTTGCTCCCCAGGTGATGGCGTACTGATTGATGTCTTTGGCAATGGCATCCTGCGCGGCGCGCTTGATTTCATCCGAGGCGGGAAAATCAGGGTAACCCTGTGAAAGGTTCACGGCTCCGTGCAGGTACGCCTGGCGCGTCATTTCGCGAATGACGGACTCGGTAAAGAACTCAACTTTGCTACTGATAAATTGTTTCTGGTTTCTACTTTGCACTGCGGATTCTGCCATAAAAGCAGACTAGCACAGGGGGCGGGCCGCAGACTTGTTTTGGTCTTGGAGATTTTCAAAATTGCTGAATAGCCGGCGCTTGAAATGCGGGCCATTTTCATTTGCGAATAGTGCACAATAGAAGTACGGCGAAATACATGACCTTGCAGGAATTCCGCGATTCTCTACAGCTTGGCAGTCCACCAAAAGATCTGGGATTTGCCCTAACCGGTCTCTGGTGGGATGCGAAAGATGACTGGAACAAAGCGCACGAATCGGCGCAGCAGAATGAAGGTCCGCAGGGCGCATGGGTGCACGCTTATCTTCACCGCAAGGAGGGTGACTCCTCCAATGCCGCGTACTGGTATCATCGGGCGGGCAAGTCTCCCGCGCGTATTTCGCTGCGGGACGAGTGGGAGCAGATTACCGTTGCGCTGCTCAAATAAAGAATTCTTGGGATTCACGACGAGGGCCCTACGCAAACTCTGCCGCAAGTCTCACCAGAAAAACTCAGGAATTGGGCCGGCAACATTCATTACGCGAGCCAGCGGCTGCACCTTGCCCACTCCGTAGAAGAGGTGCAGCAATTTGTGCGAAGCCAGGCAAAACTTAAAGTGCTCGGCACTCGCCATTGCTTCAACCACATTGCGGATAGCAAAGATACATTCCTTTCTCTGAGAGCGATGGATCAGGTCGTCTCCCTTGATCCGCAATCAAAGAACGTAACCATTCTCGCGGGGATGAGCTACGGTCAGTTATGTCCATATCTACACGTGCGGGGATTTGCTCTGCACAATCTGGCTTCACTGCCGCACATCTCCGTTGCGGGAGCGTGCAGCACGGCAACCCATGGTGCCGGCGAGCGCAACGGAAATCTGACGACTGCGGTTGCGGCATTGGAGATGGTGACGGCGGCGGGTGAGGTTGTGCATCTGTCACGAGAAGCGGACAAAGAAATATTTAACGCGGCGGTGGTTGGACTGGGAGCTTTCGGCG
>JAICKN010000113.1 GCA_025927855.1 Terriglobales bacterium | reverse complement strand
TTTGCCTGGGAACCGAAAGGTACTGTTCGCGCGCGGACTTTTCCGCTTGCGACAGAAATGGCGGCCAGAGGCCATGAGGTCACGGTATTCATTGTCCCTTATGACAACCCTAAATATTCAGGCCTCGAATCAATTCGCGAGGGCGTACGCATTGTGAATCTTCAAGTTCCACCAAAGGTCTCCGCTGCTTACGCGGCCATTCCGGGCAAGCTGGTCGCCGCAGTTGCGGAATATGGGCCCGCGTTGGTCCATGTTTTCAAACCCAAGGGATTCGCAGGCATGGCAGCATCCAAGCTGCTCCGGGGTAATCAGTTTCCTGTTGTTCTTGATTGCGATGATTGGGAAGGTTGGGGAGGCTGGAACGATGTAAAAGCTTATCCCTGGGTGGTGAAGGAGTTCATTGAGCATCAGGAGCATTCACTCATCCGAAGGTCCCATGCCGTGACCTGCGTCAGCCGTGTGCTTGCTGACCGGGCCGGTACATTAAGAAGATCGGCACAACACGTTGTTTATTTGCCCAACGGAGTCTCTTCGCAGCAAATCAGCCTCTCAGATCAATTGCTCAGGGTGTCAATGTCAGAGCGCAAGCGCGCCTTAGGATTCGGCACCGGCATAGCGATTTTCTATGCCGGGCACTTTGACCCAGCGGATAACGTTGAATGGTTCTGCCACGCGATTTCCCGCCTAGGCGCCAATCAAAAATTCACCCTTGTACTTGCGGGCGATGGCCCAGAGTTGCCGGCGGCAAGGAATCTTCTGGCGGCTGCCGCAAATATCAACCTGCGCTGCCTTGGAACGCTAAGCCAGGAAGAATATCTCTCCGCCCTCGCCGCATCCGACATAACCGCGTTTCCTTATCCCGACACTCCGGTCTACAGGGCCAAGTGTTCCGCGCGGATCATTGACTACATGCTTTATGGGAAACCGGTCGTAACGACGGCCGTCGGCCAAAACAATGACTACATTACCAACGGCCAAAACGGATTGTTGACGGCACCTGAGGACAGTACCGCTTTTCAATCCGCATTAATGCGCCTGTTCACCGATCGCCCTCTGCGCGATTTTCTGGGACAAAATGCGCGGAAACACATTTTGCAGACATTCCGCTGGGGCGGCCACCTGGGCGATCAATGCGAAAACTTATATTTGAACGCGCTCCGCGAATTTCGCCAGAAACGTTGTCACCGCGAGGAACCACTTGCGCTCAGTTCGTAGCTGCCGACCAGAGCTTTAATTTCACATCGTTCACCGCTGCCAGACCTCACCATGTCGCAGATTCTCTTTTTTGTTCCGCATCCGGTCGAAGATGCGGGATACCGGTACCGCATTCGGCAATTCGTCCCTTTTCTCGAGGCGGCCGGCCATCAATGTACCATCTGGCCGTTTTCCACAAGCACGCTTTATGCGGCACTAAGAAGACCGGGCAATTTCCGCGAAAAAATACCGCATACACTGTACTGTACGTGCCGCAGAGTTGCTCAACTCGCCAAACTCTCACGTTTTGACCTTATATTCATTCAACGCGAGGTGTTTCCTTTTCTTACTCCCATAATGGAAAGCTGGGTCCTTTTCCGGCATCCAAGGGTTGTGTTCGCATTGGACGATGCTATTTACGCAGGGCAACCGCACGCCACGGCGCTGAATCATCCCGTTCTGTACAAGCTTAAGTACGGACATGGAGTCGAAACGGTTATGCGGCGCAGCATCCACGTTGTTGCTGGGAACCGCATTCTTGCCGAGTATGCGCGGAACTTTAATTCACAGGTGTCTGTGCTTCCGACCGTGGTGGATTGCGATCAATACAAATATCAGGTATCGCGTGAAAAAGAAGCGGTGACTATAGGATGGGTCGGCAGCCGTTCCACTCTCGCTTACCTCCGCGCAATTGAGCCAGCCCTGAAGCGATTGGAAGAAGCGAATCGCGGCAAGATCCAGTTCCGTTTTGTGGGCGTGCCAGAGTACAGGCCCAGTCTTTCCAACTGTGATATCCGCCCATTCCGGCTGGAAAGGGAATTCGACGATTTGGCTGGAATAGACATAGGGCTTATGCCACTGCCGGATACGACTTGGACCCGGGGCAAATGCGCCTTTAAGGCAATTCAATATATGGCGACGGGTGCGGTTACCGTGGCGTCGCCTGTAGGCGTGGCCGCGGACCTTGTGCAGCACGATGTCAACGGGCTGCTCGCCTCAACCAACGAAGAATGGTTTACATCTCTCAATGATCTCGTACGGGATGCCGCGAAGCGCCAAAGGCTTTCCGCTGCCGGCCGCCAGACTGTGGAGTGGTCTTATTCACTCCAGACGTGGGGGCCGAAATTTACGCAATTGATCTCCAAGCTGCTTCCTCCCAAGGCAAGCAGTGAATGGACAAAACAGTCGTCGCCAATATTTAAGCGCGAAGAAAGTAGTGGAATGTGAATCTGATGACGATGGGGATAATGGTTCTCTCAAGAACGCGGGGGGTGTCCTATGAAAATATTTATTGACTCGGCCGATCAGCGTGAAATCCAACGCTGGCTGGGGGAGGGAATCATTGATGGCGTCACCACGAATCCCAGCATCATGCTGAAGGATGGTGTGTACGACATTGAAGCGGGCGCGAAGAGGCTGTGCCGGCTCGTCGGAGACCGTCCCTGTAGCATTGAAGTGACAACTAACGACCGCAAGCAGATGCTGGAACAGGCGCGCGTCTTCGCGCGCTGGGGATCCAATATCATCGTAAAAATTCCGGTAGTGAATGAGTGCGGCGATTCGTGCCTGAGCGTAATTAACACTCTGACTTCCGAAGGCGTAGCGGTAAACGCCACGGCCATTCTTTCTTTCAATCAGGCCCTGCTGGCGACCAAGGCTGGCGCTACTTACGTGAGCATTTTTGCCGGGCGCGTCGCCGATGAGGGCAATGATTCGTCCCAGGTTATTCGCAATGTCCGCCGCTGGATTGAGGACTGGGGCTATGCGTCAGAAATTATTGTGGGCAGTGTGCGCGGCGTGATTGATGTACAAAATGCCGCGCTCGCAGGGGCGCATATTGTGACCATTCCGCCACAGTTCCTGCCGAAGATGATTGACCACAAATATACGCGCGAGACCGTGGCCCAATTCGTCCGCGACGCAGAAAAAGCCCTGAAAGAGATCGAGGAAGTCAGACTCCGCGCATAAATATCCCTCCAAATGCTCGCTTCAAAAACCATTTCTCCTCAGCGGCCAGCGCAAGGAACGCAAAGCCTTGCTCTGGCGCAGCCCCGGTCAGGCAGTAAGAGCGCCCGGTTCAGCCAGATTATTGGGCAGGGCTGGTTTAAAAGGATTTTATTTCTGACCAGCGATCTGCTTATGGTGTTTTTGGCGCACGAAGTGGCGCAGCGACTGACGTTGCATTGGCTGGGGATCTCTTCGGCAGTTTTCGACCCTCCGCGCTATTCTCTTTTTTATCTACCATTTTTCGCTTCGATTTTTTATTTCTCTGGCGGGTACAAAGAATTTGACTTTCGCCGTCCGGAGCGGGAGTTGGAATTAGGCTTCAAAGCAGTCTCTTTCTATTTTCTGGTTCTGCTCGCGGCAAATTTTGTGTTGTTCAAGTACTGGGAGTTCTCGCGCTATCTTGTGGCCTGCTGGTATATTGCCACGCTGGTTTTTGCGCTCGGCGGTAGATTCATCCTGCGCGGATTGTATGTGCAGATGTGGAAGCATGGTCTTGCCCGGCAAGTCGCACTGGTCATTGGAAGCTACGACCGCCTGAACTCCCTCCACGAGAAACTAGCCGTGCAGCGCCACTCCCGGCACGAGGTTATCGGCGCGCTGTTGCACGACGGGGCCTGCGGTTCTCTCCCAAACACCAGCCCCTGGCCGGTACTTGGCGCAGCGCAGGATTGGGAGGAAATTTCCCGCAGGCGGCAGGTGCAATGCCTGCTTATGAGCTTGTCCGATTTAGAAAATGGAGAGCTGCGGTTCCAGAACATGTTTCGTGAATGCACCCGCCAGGGCATTCGTATTGAATTGTATTCCGAAGTCTTCAGCGCGCAGGAATTCACTCACCACCGCGATGAATTTTCCGGATATTTCCGCTTTTCTTCGCGTCCGCAATGGGCCAGAAGCATTCATCTCGGCTTGAAAGTTCTTGGGGAAATGTTCATCGGTATTGTGGGGAGCATCGTAGCGCTCCTGGTAGTTCCTTTTGTGGCGCTGTTCCTGAAGCTCGAAGATGGCGGCCCGGTATTTTACCGGCGGGAGTTTGTGGATTGTGACGGCGAGGTGCGTTATTACTTGAAATTTCGCAGTATGGTCCAGCATGCCGACAAGAGATTAAATGAGGACCGGGAATTAAAAGTCCGCTTCACGGAAAAGCACAAGCTGGAGGATGATCCGCGCGTGCTGCGCACTGGGCGCATCCTTCGAAAATTCAGCATTGACGAGCTTCCGCAATTCTTCAGTGTGCTGCAAGGGCGGCTCGCATTCATCGGTCCCAGAGTTATTTCCAAAGAAGAGTCATTGCGCTACGGCGAGTTCCTCCCCAAGTTGCTTTCGGTCAAACCCGGCATGACAGGGTACTGGCAAGTCATGGGCCGCCAAAATACCGATTACGATGAGCGCATCCGCATGGACATGTTCTACATAGATCACTGGTCGCTCTGGCTTGATTTGATGATCTTCGCCAAAACGTTTTGGAAGGTATTGCGCGCCGAGGGCGCTTACTGAGATCAGTGCAGATCGAAAATAAAAGGGAAGCGCAAATATGAGAATTCTGGTTACCGGGGGAGCGGGTTTTATCGCCTCGCATGTTGCTGATGCTTATATTCAGGCGGGACACGAAGTTGCCGTACTGGATGATCTTTCCCGTGGCCACCGCCGCAATGTGAATGCAAAGATCCAGTTCTACCAAGGGGATATTTGTGATCGCAGTTTCGTCAAAAGAGTATTCGCCCAGTTTCGGCCCGAGGCGCTCAATCACCATGCCGCTCAAATGGATGTGCGGCGCGGCGTGCGCGAGCCGATCTTTGACGCGCAGGTCAATATCATCGGCTCATTGAATCTTGTGGAAGAAGCCGTCGCCCACCAGACGCAACACATCGTCTACGCTTCCAGCGCCGGAGCGGGCTATGGCGAGCCTCAGCAATTTCCCGTGCCGGAAGACTATCCCATCAATCCCATTACGCCGTACGGCATCAGCAAACATACGGTCGAGCATTATCTTTTTACGTTCGCTCATCTCTATGGCATTACCTATACCGTGCTTCGTTACGGCAACGTTTATGGGCCCCGGCAAAGCTCCCAGGGGGAAGCCGGCGTCTTCGCAATTTTCTGCGAGCAAATGCTACGGGGCGAACAGCCGGTCATTTACGGTGATGGGAGCAAGACCCGCGATTACGTTTATGTAGCAGATGTCGCCGCCGCAAATGTTGCTGCGCTCTCCCGCGGCCATGGCCAGCTCTTTAATATTGGCAGCGGCGTGCCCACCGCCGATATGGAAGTATTTCGCGCCGTGCGCGGCTTGCTGGGAAAATCCTCCGTGTCGCCACGGTACCTCCCGGTAAGGCCCGGTGAAATTCAGAACATCTATCTCGACATCAGCAAAGCGCAACGCTTATTGGAGTGGATGCCAAAAATCCCATTTTCTGAAGGCGCGCGCCGCACTGTCGAATATTTCAAGAATGTTGCTTCACGCGCGGAACAGGTGGCGTAACTCCACAATCCACTCTGGAAAGAAGAACATGGAGCTTGAAAACAAAGTTTGCCTCATCGCCGGAGCTACAGGAGCTATTGGCCAAGCAGTCGCAAAGCGGTTTCTGGAACAGGGCGCGAAGCTCGCGCTTGTATCCCATACGAGCGTTTCCGGTAGGGACACTGAATTCTCAGGCCATGAGTCAGTTTTGCTCGCTACCGCTGACATCCGCAACTTCGAAGAGGTGAATCTTCTAATCGAAAATACGCTCACCCGTTTCGGAACGCTGGATTGCGTGGTGAACTGCACGGGGATCCTTGGCCCCATCGGTCCTACAGCACAAATTGACGAAAAAGTCTGGGTTTCGACCATCGAAGTTAATCTCATCGGCAGCTTCTATCTGACGCGGGCAGCTCTTCCCCCGATGCTCGCGAAAAAACATGGCAAGATCATCCACTTTTCCGGCGGCGGGGCGGCTTACGGAAGGCCTTTTTACAGCGCCTATAGCGCAAGCAAGGCGGCCCTCGTCCGTTTTTGCGAAAGCATTGCCGAAGAATTAAGGGATTCGCGCATAGATGTAAACGCCATTGCTCCCGGCCCAGTCAACAGCCGCATGTGGGACCAGGTTCGCGCGCTCCAGAGTCCGGATGCCAGGACCGCCGCCGATCTTAAAAAAATGGAAGAAACGGGAGGGGTTCCGCCCGAACGCGCGGCGGATCTGGCGGTGTTTTTGGCTTCCGACCGCTCGAATGGGCTTACGGGAAGATTGATCAGTGCGGTGTGGGACAACTGGAACGGCTTTGAGCAGCGTATTCCCGAGCTGATGCGTTCCGAAGCCGGAACTTTGCGGCGGGTGCCGTTAGGTTAGCCATGTTTGGGGTTGCCATTATCGGGGCGGGGAACATTGGCCGCATTCGCGCGCGCGTGATTCAGGCATCCCAGCGCGCCCAGGTAAAGGCCATTGCCGACGTTGATCTGGCGCGCGCGCAGGAATTGGCTAGCGTGAGCGGAGCGAGCGCCACTACAGATTGGCAAAGCGCCATCCGATCATCCGATGTGCATGCGGTGGTTGTTTGCACCCCGACCAAGTTTCACGCGCAGGCGATAGAGTCAGCGCTCAAAGCAGGAAAGCATGTGCTTTGTGAAAAACCTTTGGCGCGCTCCCTGAAGGAAGCGGAAGCGGCAAAGCAACTGGCGCAATCCACCGGGCAGGTGTTGAAAACGGGATTCAACTACCGCTACATGGCCCACGTCCGCGAAGCGAAGCAGATCATTAATTCCGGCGCGCTCGGCCCCTTATATTTTCTTCGCTGCCGTTATGGTCACGGAGGGCGTCCAGGCTATGAACGCGACTGGTGCACGGATTTAGAACTCTCCGGCGGCGGTGCGTTGCTGGAACAAGGAATTCATATTCTCGATCTTACCCGTTATTTGCTGGGTGAACCGGCGCAGGTGCTGGCCTCAGATTCGCGGTTCTTCTGGAATTTTCCTGACGTGGAAGACAACTCTTTTCTCTTATTGCGCACACTAAGCTCGCAAACCGCGGAGATTCATGTGAGCTGGACGCAGTGGATCAATTTGTTTTCTCTGGAGATATTTGGGCGCGACGGTTATCTCCACCTCACGGGCCGCGATGGTCATTACGGCCCACAGAAACTTCTATGGGGAAAGCGCCAGCCAAACCATAGCCGCCCAGAGGAGCAAGTTATTGAATTCCCTCCTCACAACGACTCTTGGGAACTTGAGTGGCAGGACTTTATGAATGGCATAGAGTACGGCGATAAACCGATGGGAAATATTACCGACGGATTACGCGCGCTCGAGTTAGTCGAAGCCGCTTACAGGAGTTCACGAGAACAGAGATGGATTGACGTCACGCCAACGGAAGAGGCGGCAAGGAGTGCAGCATGATCATTACGAAAACGCCGTTTCGCGTGACGTTGGGCGGAGGCGGCACCGATCTCCCATCTTTTTACCGCGAATATGAAGGCTTCGTTCTCGCCGTTGCCATTGATAAATACATGTACCTGAATGTCAACACTCCGATCCTTGACGATGGCATCCGCGTGCAATACAGCCAGACGGAACTGGTCCGCCATGTGGATGAGGTGCAACATACGCTCGCCCGCGAAGCCATGCGCTTCTTCCAGATTGAAAATGGAATTGAGATTGTCTCGGTGGCCGATGTTCCGGCAGGTACCGGTCTCGGGTCATCCAGTTGCTACCTCGTAGGCCTGTTGAATGCAATGCATTCACTCACCCAGACCCCGGCGACTCCGCAAATGCTCGCGGAAGAGGCGTGCCATATCGAACTGGAAAAATTGCGCAAGCCCATTGGGAAGCAGGACCAATACATGGCCGCGTTCGGAGGGCTCACGACCCTGGAAATCGCGCGCGACGGCCAGGTGAAAGCTTCCCGGATTTGCCTGAACACCGATCTTCTGGAAGAACTGGAAAGCAATACGTTGCTGTTTTATACCGGAGCCGCGCGTGACGCGATCAGCATATTGGATAAACAGGACCAGGCGACTCGCAGGAAAAACGGGAATGTGGCTGGGTATCTCTGCGAAATCAAAGAGATCGGCCTTGAAATCCGGGACTGCATTTTGCGCGGGAACCTGCACCGTTTTGGCGAATTGCTGGACGTGCACTGGCAAAAAAAGAAGAAGCTCTCGGATGGCGTCAGCAACCCTCGCATTGACGCCTGGTATGAGCTGGCAAAGCAAAATGGCGCGGTGGGCGGAAAAATATCCGGCGCCGGCGGCGGCGGTTTCCTTATGCTTTACTGCGAGAAAAATAAAACGTATTTGCGTGAGGCCATGCGCAATGCGGGGTTGCGCGAACTGAACTTCCGCTTTGAATTTGAAGGCAGCAAGGTCGTCTTCGATATGATTTCCCGCGACGGCCGGCTCGCTCACACCTGGCGCCAGGAAAGAAATCACGCCAAGCCGCCGGCATCGTCTTTTCCGGCAGAGCAAATATTGCTTCCGGCCGCAGGAGAAAATGGCAAATCGGCCCGCAGTTTTTCTTGATCGCGACGGCGTTATCAATCCGCTTATTTATTATGCGGACCACGGCCTCGTAGATTCTCCTTTTACCCTGGAGCAGTTTCGCGTCTTTCCTTATGTCCCCAAAGCGGTGCGCTTGTTCAACGATCTGGGATTTGCGGTCATCGTCGCGTCCAATCAGCCGGGAGTGGCCAAAGGGCACTTCAACGAGGAACTGCTGGGAAAAATTGAGGCGAAACTGCAAAGCAAGCTGGATTCTGAAGGCGCGCGCATTGATGATTTTTACTACTGTCTGCATCATCCGCAGGCGGTAAAGAGAAGATTGCGCAAGCATTGCGCATGCCGCAAACCCGGCGCCAACCTCTTACGCAAAGCGGCGCGTGACTTGGGCATCTCTTTGCCCGATTCCTATATGATTGGCGATGGCCTTACCGATATCGAAGCGGGGATCCGCGCCGGCTGCAAAACCATTTTTATCGGCGGATGGAAGCCCGAGCATCTTCAATTTATGCGAGGGCAGAAGTACCGGCCGGATTTCGTGGTGCCGGATTTGTGGCAAGCCGCGCGTTTAATTCAGCAGCAATGCAGGCAAATACAGCTCTCCGCGGAACCTCGTCTCCTCGTAAAAAACAATCTCTCTGCTGTTCCACCGAAATATATGGCGGGGAAAGCCGCTTCATGAATCGATCAATTCGCAAAGCCGTAATTCCCGCTGCCGGCAACGGCACGCGAATGCTCCCGGCCACGCGCGTTGTTCCCAAGGAGCTGCTTCCTGTGGCTGGAAAGCCGCTCATTCAATACGGAGTGGAAGAAGCCTTGGCGAGCGGTATTGAAGAGATAATCCTCGTGCTTGCCAAGGGCAAAGAATCCGTCGCAAAGCATTTGGAAGTAGATGCTGCTGCATTTGCCGGCGCGGACGGCCAGAATAGAAAATATCCAAAAATCCAAATAGCATGGCAGCAGGAGCCTCGCGGATTAGCTGATGCCATACTGGCTGCGCGATCACTCGTAGGCAATGAATCCTTCGCCGTAATCCTTCCGGATGTGCTGATTGATGCAGAAGTCCCTTGCACGGCGCAGCTTATGGCCGCTTACAATGAGCGCCGCGGTGGCATCATCGCCACCCGGGAAATCCCGCCGGAAGAAATCCACAATTTTGGGGTGCTGAATGTCATGGAGCGCTCAGGGAATTCCGGGCGCTTGCTGCAAGTTTCCGCTTTAGTGGAGCGGCCTACGCAAATAAACGCGTCACCTGTATACGGAATTTTCGGGCGCTACATTCTGCCGCCGGAAATCTTTGATTGCATTCGCGCCACGCAACCCGGCTTGCACGGCGAGTTCCAGCTTACAGATTCACTGCACCTGCTAACCAGCAATGTGCCTGTTTCCGGATTTCTTTTTGACGGAGACCACTATGATGCTGGAAGCCATGCGGGCTTGCTAGCGGCTTCCGTTGCTTTCGGCCTGAAAAATCCCCGGATGAGCGCATCGCTCCGCGAGCAGCTCACGCATATTC
>JAICKN010000263.1 GCA_025927855.1 Terriglobales bacterium | reverse complement strand
AGCGATCCAACTCCCTGGTCTTTGTTAAACGTCCACTTCCGGAAGCTTCCCAAGCCCTAATTGCGTTGGAACACGCCGGCTTGGTGAAAATATAAGCAGATAGCTCATTGTTATTGATGTGTTTTCAATTCGTTGTCGGGCCTTATGTCAAAAATTGTCACCAAGTCTTTGATTAGAAACGCTTTAGTGCTTGTTCGCTCCATGACTTCGGTAACTTTTCTTTCCTGATTCCTGGGCGTAAGCTGCGACCAATGTCGAACAACGGTCGAGTTCCGGAAGTTCCATATACGGATTCCGCAACTCGGAAAGAAGGCTTGCTTCCGGTGTCAAACGAATTTGCCCCAACGACAGGATCGCCTCTGGCAGGCGGCGTAGTAAAAAGCGGACGCTTTGCAGAATTACAAAGCGCGATGCGCTTTCCAATAAAACTTGCCGCTTCGGTGAAGTCCGCGGCCGGCGAAAGGTCCGCCGAGACGCAGAATATTTCCGCCAACGGCGTGCTGTTTTATTTGGACGCGGAAATGCCGATCGGCTCTACCGTGGATTTTACGATCGCCCTGCCTGCCGACATTTCGGGTAGCAATGCCGACGTCCGGCTGGACGGCCGGGGACGAGTAGTGCGGAATTGCGAAGAGGATGGGCATCGTGGCGTGGGCGTGGTGATTGACGAATACCGTTTTGAGCGCCACTAAGCGCTGGCAAGGAAACTGATGGCGACAATCTCAATTGGCGTGGGAGAAGACGCAGCGCACACCGCTTCTGCGGAAGCGGGCGCCGACTTTATTCGTGTCATCGTGGCGGACACGCAGGCAATCTTCCGCGCAGGCCTGCGCAAAATTTTTGCCTTGGAAGACGACATCCGTGTCGTGGGGCAAGCCGAAACTTTGACGCAAACTCTTTCCGCGGCCCACAAATTCTCCGCCGACATCCTGATTTTTGAAGCGGCGCTCGCGCCAAATCCGGCGGAAGCGGTTTCCGATCTTCTCCGTCAGACCTCCACGCTGCGGCTGGTGGTTGTGACCGCAGAACCTGACGAAGAGCTTACCCTGGAACTGTTGCGGCGCGGGGTGCATTCGGTAGTTTCGCGTGAAGTGGAACCGGAATTGTTAGTGGATTGTCTGCGCAAAGTTTCTGAAGGGCGGCCGTGGCTCGATAGCCGCGGCATAGAGTGGGTATTGCAGGCTTACCGCACCCAGGGCGTGCGGCCTTCTGCGGGCCGCGCCAAGGTGCAACTGACCCCGAAGGAAACGTTGATCGTCTCCTGCGTGACGCAGGGCATGAAAAATAAAGAAATCGCGGTACGCGTCGGAACCACGGAACAAGTTGTCAAAAATTACCTCCGCAAAGTGTACGACAAGCTGGGAGTGGCTGACCGCCTTGAATTGGCCCTCTATTGCCTAAACAACCGCGCCTCCACCCGTGATGGGAAGCCCGCTGCTTCCGGAGACCCCGCGTCCGCGGAGATCCCAGTCCCGGCGAACTCTGTTTCTTGACCCTGCCCCCTAATTTCATGTCTCTCGACCGGACTCTTCCCTTCACGAATATCGTCCGTTTATCTTCGACTGGTGGAAGGCCGCTGCATTTGGAAACAGTCCATCTCCTGTCTTTGGTATTCCATAACAATTGTGCGGCAATGATATGGTCGTACTCTGGTCAGTTTGACTAAGTCCAGAATCGAACGAGAAGGTTCGGGTCAAAGCCCCCGTTCAGACAGCGGGTTCTCTCAAATTGGCATACAGCCGGTCCCACAGAATTTTGTCCGTCCAATATTGCACGTGTGCGACCAAGGGCGTGAGGGCCTCTTCATCGCGGACGTTTTCCACGGGATTTCGGGAAGCCTGGAGATTTGTAATCCGCTGAACACATGCCGGATCATCATCGTTGGCGCAAAACCTATGCGGATCGAGTTCCTGCGCAGACGGAAAATCATAAAATTCCAGGCTGCCGCAAACGATGTCATTACGCGAAAACACATTGATCCACTTGAATGGGCGGTAGGAATAGTCCTGAATCAATGGTTGGACCACGGAAGCCAACTGTTCGCGAATGTGCCGGACGTTTTTGCCGATCGCGGTAAAAAAGAAAGCGATTTTGTCCAGCGGAGAGCCAAATGTCATCAGCAGCTCCGTTTGCTCAATGATCCCTGCGCCCTGCCCCGTCAACAAATCTTCATTGATAAGCCGGTTTAGAGTGTCATAGGCAATTACCGATCCCAGGGAATGCCCTACCACCGCGACTTTCGTATAGAGCGGCGTGTCATTTTCCGCTCGCGCCAGGAACACGGCGCTGGCCGACTGGTAAGCAATGTCTTTAATTTTCGCCCGCACCTCACTGAATGTATCCAGCTTGTTGGGCGTGACGTACGCTGCCACATCTCCGACGTATTCAATCATCAAATCGCGGACGACATAGGTGATCAAGGCGAGAAACGGCCATATCCAGATGGCGGAGCTTAGCCATTTTGCCTGGAATATGTTGGTGATGAAATTCGTGGGCGCGAGCAACAGCCAGACGCTTCCTGCGCAGGCAATAATGAACAGCAATATAGCCGCGTAAAACAAAACGCAAAGCAGGTGTTGCTGCTCAGCGGCATTGGCATGGTTATGGCGCCAGCTCGCTGCTGCCTTGCCGGCAAAAGCGAGCAACATTCCCACCAGCACACAAGCATTGAGAAATGGCTGTATGCCCGGCATATTCAATCCCGGTAGCCAGATTGTGTGTCCGGAAAGGTACTGCGATTCGGCAAGAATCCAGGCCATCCCTAATGCGCCCAAAATGATAGTGGCTACAGCCCCGGCAAAGGCCACCCAAGAGAGGTTGCGTAATGACGCCGCCCAAAAGCTGGGCTTTTGTTGAACGCCGGAGGCGGCATTCTCCTTCGAGGAAGCAGCTTTGGGTGGCACGCTCCTCCCCTGCACCGCCAGGAACAGTACCACGCCAAATGTGATCGCCACCGCCGAGATAATGCTTGCCAGAGTGGTCAGCGACCCGAATGCCGCAGCTGGAATCGAAAATAAAGAATTTCCGTCAAAAATTTTCCCCGCGCCGCTCGCTAAAACAACAGCATTGATCACCATGAGCGCTAACAACACCAGCAAGGCAGTGGTTATGTAGAGCGGAGTCGTCACTTTGAGCCGGAAAGGGACCATTTCTTTGAACATGGCCCGCTGAAAATGCCGCAGCCAATTGATCACTCCCCGAGTCGCACCATTCCATAGGAACGACATTACGTCGCGGAGCTTGACCACACCTTCCGTAACGGGAGCCCAATAGGCTTCATACAAATGGACCTCTATCTCCACGTTTTTGCCGTCGGCGGAAACATAAGGCGGCAACGAGAGTTCTACGCGCTGAAGGACCTGCTCGCCGATTTTGGCCTCCCGGACCATAGCAACAGGCCGGGAGTGGCCGTCGCGCTCGCAGGCATCCATCAGGCCATTTGCAAGCTGATCCAAAGTTTCAAAGGGCATCTGCTGGCCCATACCGTGAACGATCCAAACTGCCTTAACTTCCTTTTCCGTAACTGCGCCAGCCGGCACGAATGCAGCCAATGTCCGCTTTTCTGCCGCGATCGCTTCCGTTGCCGGCGGTTCTTCTGGGGCCATTTGCGGAGGAGGTGGAGGAGGCGGCGGAGTCGGAAGTCGCGCTTGCGCAAACGAGTACGCGCCGTGCGCCGCCGGCTTACCCAGCTGGTAGGTTCCCCTCAGTTTTCGCGGGTCTTGCTGGCCCATGCAGGCCTCCTCAAAATGGAGTTGTCAGCCCAATACCGTGAACTTGTGACCGGTGTTCCGAGGTACCTAAACTAATTTGGATCAAACGCGGATCGCAGCTCTTAATTCTTGCGCTTTTCGGCCCTCATTTTTCCGTCCGAAATCTGCCGCCTTGCGACCCATAAATACTTGGCAATATACAATAGTTTGTCGTATCGTTTCTGGCACATGAAAAAGAACGCCACCATCGTGGATATCGCCAGCGCTCTGGGGATATCTACGGCCACGGTACACCGCGCTTTGCACAATCGCGATCATATAAAGTCGGCGACGCGCGAAAAGGTACTGCAAATGGCGCGGAACCTGGGCTATCGCCCGAACCGCGCGGCGCGTTCTTTGTCATTGAAGCGGAAACTTCGGGTTTCT
>JAICKN010000152.1 GCA_025927855.1 Terriglobales bacterium | reverse complement strand
GATGGGGGATGAGGAGGAGGCCCAGAATGCGTACCGCATGGCGCGCCGCCGCTGGGCTCATTTTCACGGAGACCGGTCGGTAAGAGTGCAAAAGCTCACTTTTGTCCGCGAAGAAGCGGCGAACCACTGGGTAGACCTGGCGGATTTCCAGTTGGGGGAGAGCCTGACTCCGGCGAGGAAATGACAGGTTTCTATTGCCGCAAGAGTCCGATAGCGGAATGCAGAAAACACAAAAGCAGGTCCCCTTCGCATTCGCTCGCGGCAGGCTCTCGACGTTTATAGTCATTTGCTCCATAAATGATTATGCGCGCTCGGGCTAGCACGTTGATCGACTGCTAAATGGCAGGCCGCTGTTCCGGATTTCTCGCTTATTGTCCTGATTCCCACGTTAGTACATGTGTCCCAGGCCGGAAGTTCATGTATCTCCCGTGCATTGCGCCGGTAGCGGAGGGCGCGATACACAAGAGATTGGACTGCTGCGCTGATAGTCGGGAACGCCGCGTTCTGAGCGGGTTTCGGCTGCCCCAGGACGTGGGAGAGAAAGATTATGCAAATCGGAGTCTATGGATCGGGATACCTGGGAACGGTGATTTCCGCGTGTCTCGCTGACTTTGGCACCCCGGTGACCTGCTGCCATCCGGACAGTTCCCGCATGGTGGAGATGGCGCAGGGAAGAGTGGCCTTTTACGAGAAGAACCTGACGGAAGTGATTCGCCGGAACGTGCGCGCCGGGCGGCTGGCGTACTCCACGGACATGGAGTCTTTTGCCCGTAAAGCGGGCTTTATTTTTTTGGCGGAAGATACGCCTCACCATCTGGCTGAGCTGGTGCTACGCATTGCGAAACTGGCGCCGAAGGCGCCGGTGATAAGCATTGTGACTCCCGTGCCGGTGGGCACAGCGACATTAATTGAAAAGAAGCTGAAGGAATCGAATTTACGGGCGGCATTGATTTCGCAGCCCATGTTTTTCACTCCGGGCTGCGCGGTGGAAGATTTCAACTGGCCGGACCGCATTCTGCTGGGCACGAATGCGAATGAGTCGGTGCTGCTGGTGAAGCAGATTTTTCATCCGCTGGTCATGCGCGGAGTTCCGGTAATTGTGACCAACCATGAAACGGCGGAGCTGGCGCGCGAAGCTGCGACGGCATTTGTGGCCACCAAAATTTCCTTTATTAATGAAATCGCCTCCTTGTGCGAGCACGTGAACGCGGATGCCGTGAATTTGTCTCTAGCTTTGGGATTGGACAAAAAGATTGCCCCACGCTGTTTGCAGCCCGGGGCGGGCATGGGTGGATTGTTCGCAGAGTCTGATATGGACTCACTCGACGAACTGGCGAGGGAAAATGGAATCGCATTGCGGGTATTGAGCGCGGCTCGCGAGGTGAACCAGAATTTGGCGGAGAATCTGGCGGACAAGATTTCAGGCATTGTGCAGTCCGTGCAGAACAAAGATGTCGGCATTTTGGGGCTGGCGTTCAAGCCGAATACGAATTCTGTGGCGGGGTCTTCTTCGCTGCAACTGGCGCAGAGTTTGGTTTCGCGCGGTGCCCGGGTAAGGGCGTATGACCCGGTAGCCATTCCCGAAGCTAAGGTGCAGCTCAACGGCACGGTACGCTATTGCGAATCGGCATATGCGGCCGCCGAAGGCGTGGAGGCACTGGTCGTGGGCACAGGGTGGCCAGAGTTTCGCGGATTAGACTTTAGCCGCATCAAGCACCTGTTGAAGCGTCCGTTGATTGTGGACACCAAGAACCTTCTGGACTCCGTACGGCTGCGCGCCATGGGATTTGAATATGTAGGCGTAGGGCGAGCGTAAGCTGCTGGTTTTGCATTTGTATGCCACATAACTGATTCAGCCCTCCTCTGGCAATTCCGCCATCCTTCCAGGCAATCTCGTACCGATCATCCCCCTTACGAATGAAGCGTTTACCTTCGGCCATGCAGCGCCCACTTTATTGAGATCAGCAGGAAGAGTCCTGCCGCGTTTTAAAATGATCCCGTTGGCGGCTGGGTTCAATCTAATCCCCGAAGAGCCTTCCGCCTCGAAGTAGTCATGAGTCTTTTTGACCATCATGTTGAGAACGAAATGCGCCAGGAACTCCTCGGCGAAAACGCATTCCTGCTGCGGGGTTTCGCGCGGCTGGCGGAAACGGAACTCTTGGCAGAATTGGCGCGGGTGATCCGGCAGTCGCCGTTCCGCAATATGATTACGCCCAGCGGACGGCGCATGTCGGTTGCGATGACAAATTGCGGAGAGTTGGGTTGGGTCAGCGATAGGGCGGGATATCGCTATGCATCTACGGATCCGCAGAACGGGCTGCGGTGGCTTTCCATGCCGCCTGCATTTTTTCAGTTAGCTGTAAATGCTGCGCGGTCCGCGGGGTTTTCTGATTTCATGCCGGATGCTTGCTTGATCAATCGTTATGAAGTGGGAACGAAACTCAGCCTGCATCAGGACAAAGACGAGAAGGATTTTGGTCAGCCGATTGTTTCAGTCTCGCTGGGGCTGCCTGCGGTATTTCTTTTCGGCGGGCTCAAACGTACCGATAAAACGCGCCGCATTCAATTACTGCATGGAGATGTGGTGGTTTGGGGAGGAGCCTCGCGGCTGCACTATCATGGCATTCTTCCTCTTAAACCGGGGCACCACGAATTGCTCGGGGATTATCGCATTAATCTGACGTTCCGCAAGGCAGGTTGAGCGTTCGCATTGCAAGTTGCGAGTTGCGGAGCCGCTCCCACCCAGCTACGAGGATCGCATGCACGGCTTTTCAAAACTGCCATTCCACACGTCCGGCGCTCGGTTGCTATAATCGAGAGGACGGTGGGAGTAGCTCAACTGGCAGAGCACCGGACTGTGGCTCCGGACGTTGCGGGTTCGATTCCCGTCTCCCACCCCAGAGTCTCAATCCCTAAACTGCGCAGCTCTCGCAGCAACCTTCATAAAAATTAAAGCATGTCATCTCGACGGGGAGCCTAGCGAAAACGGAGAGACCTTACGACCGCCGGAAATTGCTATACGGTGACAGGAATATTCCCGCAATCTGCATCAGTACTGGATCTGTGGTAATGCCCCTCGCTAAAACAGCTCGGGGTGACATGATTTTCATGAATGCGTTACATCAACTCCAGCCAAGCACGACTTTCGCTAAAAGCTACAGATTTTCTCTTGCGATACATTGAACTGCGAGGTATTCTGGAGTGTGCAAGGGAAGCGGGTTTGAATGCTGCAGAGGGCCGCGAAACTGCTCGTCAAAGTTATTGCTGCGCTGGTCATACTCTGCGCTGCCGGAACAGGGATATTACTTGCTGTGCTTTGGCGCGAGCACAAAACAGAAGTCGTTCTGCCAAAGCCTATGGGCCCCTACGCAGTGGGAAGAACGATATTTTCATGGAGTAACAACAAATCGAGCAATAACAAAAGCCTCAATAACAGCGACGAGGCGGGATCAGACTCGTCTGTTGCTGCGCGGGAAGTCGTTGTTTGGATCTGGTACCCGGCCACGCAAGCAGGGAAGGCAAAAACGGTGGACTATCTTCCTCCAGAATGGAGGGCGGCGCTGGTACAGTATTCGGGAATAATCATGAGCGACTTTTTCACCCGGGATTTGTCGCTGGTGAAAGTTCACAGTCTCGCGGATAGGGAAGTCTCGGCGGACCAGCCGTCCTATCCAGTCGTCATCATGCGAGCGGGCGGCGGAGCGCTTTCTGCGAATTACACGGCTCTTGCCGAGGACCTGGCAAGTCATGGCTACGTCGTTGCAGGAATTGACGCTCCTTACAGGACCAGTGTTGTTGTGCTCCCGCAGGGGCAAGTTATCGTACGGCCACCCCAGAACGACCCGGATACTTTAACGCCCGTACAGGCGAATAGCCTGATCAACCGCCTCCTCCCAATGTGGGTGGATGATATCGAGTTTGTCGCCAGCCAATTAGAGCGGCTCAATGCGGCAGATCCGTCGGGCAGGTTTACCAACAGGCTGGACATGAAGCGGCTTGGCATATTCGGGCATTCTTTTGGAGGAGCGCAAGCGTTGGAATTTTGCCACGATGATTCGCGATGCCAGGCGGGGATTGATTTGGACGGGGAGCCCTTCGGCAGCGTGGTTCGTGACGGGCTGAAACAGCCATTCATGCTTTTGCTGAGTGACCACAGCCACGAGGCGGCGGACGCGGCACACAGGGAGATTCTCGCGAATCTACAATCCATTTACGACCGCCTGCCGGACGGGGGCTACTTCATCACAATTCGCGGCGCAAACCATTTCAGTTTCAGCGATCAGATGCTGATCAAATGTCCGCTATTCATCCCGCTGATGCGTATTGCTGGATTGGGCCGATTAGACGGGCGGCGAGGGCTGGCAATTACAGCGGAGTATGTGCATACGTTCTTTGATGTTTATCTAAAGGGAAAGCCCCGGAACGCAATCACGAAACTTTCGACGCGCTATCCGGAGGTCAGTTTTGAGCAACATTAGCATTCACAGAGGGGAAGTGCTTTTAGTAGGGAAACACAAAACGGCTATCCCACCGGACCGCCGGGGCCTTCCCCGTCTAATTTTTGGCATCGCTGACGGAGGGATTCGCCAAGGCAATCAGTTTCCCCGGAGGATAATCTTCCTCAGTTAATGGATGTATAGGATCGGCGTTGACGATCCGCAGTACCTCTCCGCTCCGAACGCCTTGAATCGTAAGGTTCTGCGCATCCACTGCGAGGACCCGGTATTGTTCGTCGAAAAGCGTGGATTCACCCATATACCTCTTAGATGCCAAATCATGGTGAATTTCCCGATTTTTTATGTAATGAATTTGTGAAGTCGACGTAGACGTTGCCCAACTGGTGATAGCTACAATCAGGGGAGTATGGGCCGGGAAAGACAGACCAATGCTGACTATGTACCGGAGCCGGTACAGGCATACGACCGGATCTCCGCCTCCTATCCGGAAATCGCCGGGCGAAGGAGGAAATATCTTGATAGTGTTGACCGTTTGATTGTGGAGAGGATTAGCGGGAAAGCCGGTTCTCTTCTCGATGTGGGCGCGGGTGATGGCGAGCGCGCTTTGCGCATTGCCGCCTCTGCTGGAATAGAGGAAGTTGTGTTGCTCGAGCCGAGCGCCGGAATGCGGAGCCGTATGAAAGCTGGCCCAGAAATATGGCCCATCTGCCTGGAGCAATTGGATTGCAAGCAGGTGCCATTTGCAGGAAGATGCTTCGATGCAATTACATGCCTGTGGAATGTTATGGGGCACCTTGGCAGAGCGAAAGCGCGCACAAATGCATTAGCTCAACTGAGGAAATTGTTAGCGCCGGGTGGTTTGTTGTTTCTGGATGTAAATCATCGCTACAACACTTCTTCGTATGGATTCACGAGAACTGCGGGGAGATTCGTGTGGGACATAGTTTGGCCGTGTGAGCATCACGGCAATGTGGTTGTGAACTGGGAATATGGCTCTCCCCGGCAGCGGTGCTCGACTTATGGACATGTATTTACGGGCCGTGAAGTTCAGAGGCTGGCGAGGGCGGCGGGATTTTCGATAGAGGAGAGAATTGTTGTTGACTACGACGAGGGCTGTAAACGGCGGTTTGCCTTTCAGGGGAATCTGCTTTATTGCTTGCGGCGCGAAAATCCGGCCGTAAATCCGGCCAAAGACGCGGCCAGCGCTGCGCAAACTTCTTCCATCTCAGCATCGGTGATCTGATTAAAAAACGGCAAAGCGATGACGCGGTTTGCGGCTGATTCCGTAACGGGAAGTTGTGGCCTGACGGAGTTCTTGAGCACAGGCTGAAGATGCAGAGGTGCGAAATATTTTCCCGTGCCGATGCTGTGCCGCTCCATGGCATTGCAAATCCAATCGCGGCAGTCTGCGCCTAGTGGTGGAGCAAGTTGCACGACATAGGCGAAGCAACTGATTCTTCCATAGGGAGATGTTAGCGGCGGCCGGGCGATCTGCGGAATACATGCAAGTTTTTCATCGTAAAGCCGGGCAATCGAGTGCCGCCGCTGAAGAGTTTCTTCCAGTCGGCGAAGTTGGGAAAGTCCCAGAGCGCAGTTGATGTCGGAAAGGCGATAGCTGTAGCCAGCTTCGACGTGCTGAAGCGCGCCGAAAGATGGGTCGCGGCCCTGATTGCGAAGACGGCGGGCCCTTTCAGCCAGCTGAGTATTAGAAGTAAGAAAAATCCCGCCCTCGCCCGTGGTGATTTGTTTATTGGGATAGAACGCCAGCGCGCCCACTTCCCCGAATGTTCCGGCCATTTGGTTGTGGACCTTCGCCCCCAGAGCCTCGCAGGCATCTTCAACGACGAGAATGTTGCGTTCTTGGGCAAGCTCACGAATGCTCTGCATGTCGAGCGGACGTCCAAAGGTATGGACGGCAATGAGGGCTTTTGTTCGCGGCGTAAACGCGGCGGCGATTGTCTCCGCGGTTACGTTCAGCGTGACGGGGTCTATCTCCGCAAAAACGGGATGGAGCTTTTCCTGCAACAACACATTCAGCGGGGCTGCGAATGTGAAGGAGGGAAGAATGACCTCCGAATTTTCAGGAAGCGCCAGCACCCGCAAGCAAAGATGCAGGGCGGACGTTCCGGAATTCACAGCCACGGCAAATTTGCTTCCTGTGTAGGCGCAGATCGCCTCTTCAAAGTTGGCAAGTCTGGCGCCCATGCTAAGTTGGGATGTGTTCAAGACCTCAAGAACGGCATCGCGGTCTTGCTGCAAAATTTCCGGTTTGGCCAATGGGATGCGGTGCTTCATGAGGGGCGCTTGAGAAGAAGTTTCTCGCCGAGTGGCGTTTTGGAGAGGACTTTAATGATCCGTTGAGAAGCGCGGCCGTCGCCATAAGGATTTTTTAGATTCGCAATAGATTCCCGGAATTCTGTCGAGAATGCTCTTTTTATAACCCGGCTGATTTGCTTCTTCTCTGCAGGGACATTAAGCACGTTCGCCGCGTGCTCGCGCCCTTGCTGACGCGGTCCAATATTGATTGCCGGGATTTTCAGCGAGGTAGATTCAATCATTCCGCTGCTGGAATTTCCCACCAGCGCTCCTGCATGCTTCAGCAAGCTCAAATAGGTAACATGATCGAGATTCACGAAGAGCCGCGATGCGGCGTGGGTTGCCACGAATCGCTCCGCCATGGAGATCAATTTTCGGCTGCCGGCATCAGCGTTAGGATATATGAAGACGACCGGCCGGCCGCTGTTTTCCAGCGCGGCAAACATTTCTGCGGCTGCAGCGACCGTATCTCTGCTCAAGGTAACGGGATGGTAGATGGCAACAACCGTTTCCTTCGATACCGCGATGCCGAGCTTTTCTTTAAGCTGCGCGGGGCTTAACAAATGGGAGCGGCGAAGATCGTCGAGTGAGAGGCTGCCGCTCCAGGTGACACGCCACGGTTCTTCGCCAAGCGCAAGAATTCGTTGCCGCGCCTTACGGGTACAGGCGAAGTGCAGGTGCGCCATTTTAGTGATGGCATTCCGGACGGCATCATCAATTGCGCCGGAAGTGGTCTCTCCGCCTTCAATGTGTGCGATAGGGATGCGCAAGCATAGCGCGACCGAAGCAGGCGCGAGCATCTCATAACGGTCGGCGATCAGCAGGAGAATGTCAGGACGCATGCTGCCTAACACGTCGGCGAGGCCGAGCGTGGCCAGCCCAAGGGTTTTCGCCATACCGATGTCGCGATCGGAACTTAGCAGGCACTCGACGGCGGTGATTATGCTTGCGGGCAGGTGGAGTAACTGTTTCCCGGTATGCCCAAATTCGGGCGAGAGATGCGGCCCGAGCGCTATCACCCGCAACTCTATGCCGGGGTGCTCTGAGAGATCGCGTAACAACCAGTGCAAATGCGCATAGTCAGAACGCGAGGTAGTAATGACGGCAATGGTCCGTTTCACGAAATTCAGCCTGTGCAGGATGCAAAAAAGATTCTACATGGCTGAATGAACGGGATGAAAAAAGGGGGCCATGATCGGCATGGCCCAAATTGCGCGTTAGATGCGTTAGAAAAGAAACGCTACTTTCTGGCTGTTTCCTTGGGGGCGATACTTTTAGCTTCCTTCAGGTGGCTTTCCAGCGTGGGCAAGGTCTCGCTGGCAAACTGCCGTATCTTGGGGTTGCTGGCAGTTTTACTGGCCTCGCGGAACTCGGAAACATCCTTAGTGTGGTCCTTCACCATGAGCTTCATGTAGGCGT
>JAICKN010000252.1 GCA_025927855.1 Terriglobales bacterium | reverse complement strand
CCTCATCTCGGCGGAGTTTACGGTTCCATGCTAAAAAATTAGGCCACCCTCTCTCTCGCAGGCAAAGCAAAAGTGCGGCAAACACAAACGCCCCGTTCCCGGGGCGTTCAGGGGTTGCTCATGAGCAGAGCCCCGCAACGAAAGCTTACTGAGAATAGCCGCTCCCGGCGATTTCCGCAGTGTACTTGAGCCGCAATTCTCGTCCATCCCTAGCGTACAAGCCACATGCATCCGTGCTCAACCCATGCCTTGTTATACTCAACCCGCATGTTGAAAGAAACGTTAGAGCAAGGTCAGCAGCTTACCGACGCGGCTTTGGAGCGCCTCATTCCTGCCGGAACCCAACGCCCAGCCTCCATTCATCAGGCAATGCGGCACAGTGTGTTTGCCGGCGGCAAGCGCATCCGTCCCATTCTCTGCATGGAAGCCGGGCGCATGATCTCCGGCACGCTGCCCGCAGGGATCGAGGAGCTTGGTGCGGCGCTCGAAATGCTGCATACCTATTCCCTGATTCACGACGATCTCCCCGCGCTCGATAACGACGACCTGCGCCGTGGCAGGCCCACCTGCCACAAAGTTTTCGGAGATGCCATCGCCATCCTCGCCGGGGACGCATTGCAGACGCAGGCCTACGAGGTGCTGGCAAAGCTAAAGTGTCCGGCGGAGGCGCGTGTCCGCATTATCGAAGAGATTGCGCGCGGAACCGGAACTGTGGATGGCATGATCGGCGGGCAGGTTGTGGACCTCGAATCCGAGCGCGTGAAGCCCGACGTTGCTAGCCTCGAATACATTCACCGCTCGAAGACAGCCGCTCTCATTACGGCAAGCGTGGTGAGTGGAGGGCAATATGCGGGCGCGGCCGAGCAGCAAATCGCGCACCTGCGCGCCTTCGGGCAATCCGTTGGCCTGGCATTTCAAATTGTGGATGACGTGCTGGACGTGACCCAGACCTCAGCCCAGTTGGGAAAAACCGCGGGCAAGGACACTGCCGCCGAGAAGGCTACGTACCCAGCTCTCTTTGGCATTGAAGAATCCCTGAAGAAAGCCGATGCCCTGGTGCGGTCAGCGTTCGCTTCGCTCGAAATCTTTGGTTCGCGCGCCGGGACCTTAAAAGCTCTGGCAAAATTCCTGGTGGAAAGAACCAAGTAGAGTGTTCTCTATTGGCGGCCGTCACAGCTTAACGCTGAAATTTCTGGTATATTCGGCATCTATATTCAGAACCCTCATTCGGAACCCCGGCATTAAAGATATTTATTGCGCCGGGACATAAAGTGACTAACGAAGTCCTGGGCAGAAGGAGCGGCAATCATGGCAGGCAAAAGTCTTAATCGAGTCCAATTAATCGGCAATTTGGGGAAAGATCCGGAGATTAAATACACGCCCAGCGGCACTGCGGTGGCCAAGCTCACCATTGCCACGAACGAGCGCTATAAAGACAAAGGCGGCGAGTGGCAGGACCGCACCGAGTGGCACAACGTAGTGCTGTGGCAACGCCTGGCAGAGATTGCCGGAGAATATTTAAAGAAGGGCGGCAAAGTTTACATCGAAGGCCGCCTGCAAACCCGCTCCTGGGACGACAAGCAGACTGGGCAGAAAAAATATATGACCGAAGTTGTCGCCAGTGATCTCATCCTGCTCAGCGGCCGCGGCGAAGGTGGAGGCGGAGGAGAATATAGCGGCGCGCGCGGATCATCCTCTGCTGCCAGCAATAATTATGACCAGCGCATGCCCGAGCAGGAATCTTCTGCCGCTCCCATTAGCGACGAAGATATTCCGTTTTAAGATACGGCCTAAGTTATTTAAGAGATGGCTGATTTTTGTTCAGAAGGCTGCGCGGTCCATTCTTCCCGCAATGGCAGCCAACCTGTTTTCCAGAATTATGGAAGAATCAAAATCTTTCTGCCGGGCGAACCATTGCGCCGAGAGATCTACGGTTCGCTGGGGAATTAGACCGATAAATTCATTGGATTCAGGCTTCGCTCCGTACCGCAGAGCTTCTTTTTCTACCGCCTCGTAGACCTTATGAATCGGTGTCTGCTCAAAATCAGTAAGGTTCATGGAAACCTGCGCCTTGCCGCGCACCAGAAACCCTGCGGCCTTTACGCAGGGCAGCCCCCCGCCTGAGGCCCGCACGGTCTGCGCGATTCTTTTGGCGATCTGTACGTCAGCAGTATTCAGAAAAATATTGTAGGCAATGAGAAATTTGCGCGCGCCCACCACAACCGCCCCTGCCGTGGAGTGCAGCTTAGCTTTGCCAAAATCGGGCCTGCGCGCCGGGTCACGGGCGATTTCTTCGCCAAGACCTTCAAACTGGCCGCGCCGGATATTTTCCAGTCTGCGCCGGTCGTGCAAAGCCGCGGCCGCTTCGTACAGATAAACCGGAATTCCGTAGCGCTTCCATATCTCCGCTCCGGCACAGCGCGCAATTTCGGCGCATTCCTCTAAGGTAATGCCCGCCACCGGAACGAACGGCACGACATCTGCCGCGCCCAGCCTGGGATGCACCCCGCGATGAAGGTTCAGGTCAATCAACTCCGCGGCCTTGCCCACGCCACGAACCGCCGCCTCCTGGACCGCCCCGCGATCGCCAGCGATAGTGATGACGCAGCGGTTGTGGTCGGCGTCCACGTGCTGGTCGAGCAGGTAAACGCCGGTTCCTTCCATGGCCTGGGCAATCGCCTGAATTTTGGCGAGATCGCGCCCCTCAGAAAAATTCGGAACGCATTCCACCAATGGAGCCATAGCTAGAGCATATCCGGCAAAGTTCCAGCGCGGCAATTGCATTGCCCGATTCTCTCTTAACTTCTAAATACATTGTGAATCATGGCTCGCGAGCCCGCATGAACGGCCCGATTCGACGTGCACCAATGGCGCACACAAGTTCCCCGCTGCGGACTACAATGGCTCAAGCAACTCTGGAACTGATCAGGACGTTAATGAATGATTGGATCATCGCCGTGTTGTGCTTTGCCACAGGGGCGGTTATCGCGTGGCTTTTGGCCTCAATCCGGTCAGCAGCTTTGCGTTCGCGAGTTGCCCCGCTCGATGCAGAAATTAAAAGCGCCCGCAAGCAGATAGTCGAGCAGATGGAAATGAATGCTCAATTGCGCGAGTCGGTCGCGGCCTTGAAGTCCACGCTGGCGCAGGAACAGAAAAATGCGAGTGAGAAACTGGATTTGCTCAACCGCGCTACCGACGAACTGCGCGGGGCCTTTCAGGCGCTTGCTGCTGAAGCTTTAAAGAGCAATAATCAATCCTTCCTTGATCTGGCCAAAACCAGCCTGGAAAAATTCCAGACCCACGCGAAAGATGACTTGGCGGCGCGCCAGCAGGCGGTAGAGCATCTAGTGGCGCCGATTAAAGAGTCCCTCGGCAAGGTTGACGAGCAAATCCGCCAGATTGAGACCCAGCGCAGCGAAGCTTATGGCAGCTTGAGCCAGCAGGTGCAGTCGCTCATTTCCACGCAAGAACAACTCCGGAGTGAGACCGGAAACCTGGTAAAAGCCTTGCGCGCTCCCAGCGTGCGGGGACGCTGGGGCGAAATTCAGTTGAAGCGCGTAGTTGAGGTCGCGGGCATGACTTCCTATTGCGACTTCAGCGAACAGGAAACCATTCATAGCAATGAAGGCCGCCTGCGGCCGGACCTGATCGTCAAGCTGCCCGGCGGTAAGCGGATCATTGTGGATGCAAAGACCCCACTCGAAGCCTACCTGCGCGCCATTGAAACAGCGGATGACGATTCGCGCCGGGCACAGTTGCAGACCCATGCGCGCCAGGTGCGCGACCACATGGCCAAGCTGGGATCGAAATCCTATTGGGCGCAATTTGAATCCTCGCCGGAATTCGTGGTGATGTTTCTTCCGGGCGAGACGTTCTTCAGCGCGGCGTTGGAACAGGACCCGGCATTAATTGAAGAAGGCGTGGGCATGCAGGTGATTCCCGCGTCGCCCACTACGCTCATTGCGTTACTGCGCGCTGTGGCTTATGGCTGGCGGCAGGAGAAGCTGGCACGCAATGCGCAGGAGATCAGCGCGCTGGGAAAAGAGATGCACGACCGGCTGCGCACTTTGGCGGCGCATATGGAATCAGCCGGCAGAAACCTCGACCGCGCGGTCGAGTCCTACAACAAAGCGATAGGCACTTTGGAAAGCCGCGTCCTGGTTTCCGCGCGCAAGTTTGGCGAGCTGGGCGCGCCGATCACAGATGCGATTCAGGAACTGGAACCTGTCGAAACCACCAGCCGCACACTGGCGCTCGACTGGGGAGAGGAAGAAGGAGAACAGATTCCTGAGAAGAACTCCCAGAGCGCTTCCGCAAGTGGTAACTCCAGTTAAATTACTGCAACGCTGCTTCAGCTCCCAAATCCACATAATGTTCCACGTGGAACACTGTTGAAATCGCAACCT
>JAICKN010000088.1 GCA_025927855.1 Terriglobales bacterium | reverse complement strand
GACTTTTTGGGTAAGAGAAAAAGGCAGCAGCAAGCAAGAACAAAAAGAAACGAAATCCTGAAGATAAAACGAGATTTCATAATTCCCCTATTTGCCGGAATTCTGTGCAATCTTGTCGTAAACGCTGGGAACGATGCCCTTACCTTCCTCAACTTCAAAGAAGCGGTCCACGCTTGGAGGTGCTATGTGCTGGACCGCGCCGCTGGGCCAGTGAATTTCCACGTCCTCTACTTTGGTGGAATCGCCTATGCCGAAATGCACGCGCTGGTCATTGGATGATTCGTAACTGCCCCCACTCAGAACATCCCCGCGCTGCCGCAGACCATCAGCCGTGAGGTACACAATTGCGCCCACTGCATCTCTTGGGCTTTTGGGGCCACCAACCAATTGCAAGGCCAACCAGTGGTGCTTATCGGGGGCCACATTCTTGAGCAGCACTGGGACGTGATCAATGCAGTTGATTACCACGTCAATCTTCCCGTCGTTGAAGAGGTCGCCGAAGGCTGCGCCGCGTCCCGGGACCACGATGGCAAGGCCACTTCCTTCCACAGGGGGAACCAGCGTGAACTTTTCGCCTTTGCCGCCGTTGTGGAATAAAAACGGGCGTTGGGCGAATGTAGTGCCAAAATTATGCTGGTCTACTTGCGGATATACGTGCCCGTTAACAGCAAAAATGTCTTTCCATCCATCATTGTCGTAATCAATAAATTCAGTGGCCCAGGTGAGGAAAGGATAGGTTGGCTGGGCAATGCCCATGCTGGTGGCGATTTCGGTGTAGATGCCGTGACCATCGTTGCGGAACAAAGGCTTGTAGTCATCGGAAAAAGTTCCGGTATAAAAATCAATCCGGCCATTGTTGAGATAATCTCCCACCGCCAAACCCATATTTGCCTGTTCTTCGCCGTAGCGATTTAAGGAAAGGCCAGAGACCAGGCTGGAATCGCTGAAGGTGCTATCTCCATTGTTGATGTAGAGATAGTTTGGCGTGGAGTCATCAGAAACGACCAGGTCCATCTTGCCATTGTCATCAAGATCAACAAACACGGCAGTGAAACCGTAGTAGTGATGCGGGTCAGAGACGCCGGCTTTGGCGCTGACATCTGTAAATGTCCCATCTCCGTTGTTATGGAATAAATGGTCGCCTTCGCCCTTCAATCCGCGCGGTCCGCACATCACGGGCACTCCGCGGAACTGGCACGAGTTGATGGCGTTGGGCGCGGTGCTTGGCGCTGGAGGAAGGTGGTTCCAGTCCCAGTGAATATAACCGGGAACAAATAAATCCAGCTTGCCATCGCCGTCGTAATCGCCGAAGGTCGCGCCTGTAGACCAGTTGCCAAGAGTCACACCGGCTTTTTCCGCGACATCTGTGAAAGTGCCGTCATGATTGTTCCGGTAGAGGCGGTTCCCTCCGAAATTTGAAACGTAAATGTCGGGCCAACCATCGTTGTCAAAATCGCCGACGGCTGCGCCGAATCCCCAGCGATCGTTGGTTACTCCGGCCTTCTCAGCCACATTTGTGAACGTGCCGTCGTGATTATTGTGGAATAACGCCGCGTGAGGAGGAGTAGTTTTTCCGGTGATGGCATCGTAGGTTGAGCCATTCACCATATAGATGTCGAGCCAGCCATCGTTGTCATAGTCCAACAGGGCCACGCCCGAGCCGGTGGTTTCAATGATGTAATTTTTCTGCGGGGTCCCCATGGTGTGCTGCCAGGAGGTCAATCCGGCTTTGGCCGCAATGTCTTCAAAAACGACTGGGCCGTCCTTCACGAACCCGCCCGCTGTAATGGGACGTTTTTCAGAATCGAGCACAGGGGCAAAAACGCCCGCGGTCGCAGAACCACTCTGCCGAAGTTGTCCGCTTAATACCGTTCCGGAAACCGAATTGGGATCACCCGAGGCGCCTACAGAAGTTTGTTGGGCCTGCATGAACGTGCACAAGCATAAGAGAAAAAATGCGGTTTTATACATGATGAAAAGACCTGTTTTTTTGTACCGTCGGACAATTTGAAAAACAATATGGCAAAACAATTAGTGGAACGATGCAGACGTCCCCGGGCCCGGACTTTGCATGGCGGAGATGCCAAGAAGTTTCCTTGCCATCACATACCTACTAAATAAATTCAGTCGCTATCTACGTTCACCAATCCCCGGCCAATTGCATAGAGCGTTAATTTTGCGGCTTTGCCAAGTGCCAGCGCTTTCATAACATTGGCCCGATGAACAGCGACGGTTCCAACGCTGATGCCCAGCGCAGCCGCGATTTCTTTATTTGATTTTCCGTGGCCGATGAGTTGCAAAACTTCAAGTTCACGCGCGGTGGGAGGACGGGTAGCGTCTTCGCTAATCAGCTCAGGCAGGATGATCCGGGAGTCGAGCACATGATGGCCGGCGGCCACTTTCCGCACCGCCGCGACCAGATCAATGTGCAAGGCGCTTTTTAGAAGATATCCGCGCGCTCCTGCATCCAGAGAGGCCCTGACATACGTGGGCTCCGAATGCATGCTGACAATCAGGACCGCTGTGTTGGGAGCAATCTGCAGAATATGCTCGGTCACAGCGCCGCCCATCATTCGGGGCAATGCAAAATCCATTACTACCACGTCAGGACTTAGGTTCTGTACGGCTTGTATGGCTTCCTGACCGTCTCCGGCCTCGCCTATGACCTGAAGACCAGGCTCATCTTCCAGCATGCGCCGGAAGGCGCGGCGCACCAGCGTATGGTCCTCTACAAGAAGGATTTTGATGACCCCGGTCGAAGCGGGTTCTGTAATCTGATTTGATTTATCTGCGGAAGGAGAAAAAGAGGCGGATTCAGGTTTCACATCGGCGCGTGAAGAAAAATTTGCAGAGAGACCACAAAAAATTGAAAGCCAGTCCCCCAAAGCTGTTGCTTGAAGCAAAATAGTTGGCCTAACAATCCACCCGGTTTTCTAGGTAACTACGCTCCGGGAATCTCAATATACGAAAAGAAAACTGCGCGAACCATATACTGAATGTACTAGTTGTTTGGGAATAAGAGACATTGGAATGCGTATAATGATTTACTTTTTACAAAAATTTGACTGAATATCGAATAACTCTCATTCTTCTTAAAAATTGCAGACCAAAGCGACTACTGTGCCGCCGCTACCGAACTCACTTCGATCATGTTGTTTTGCAATGTGCCCTTTACTAAAGCGGTTTTGGCCGCGAGCGAACCTAATTTGTCCAAAAGCGATTTGTCTTTAGTATCAAGCATGTAAGCCTTATCCCCCACAACCAGGGCATATTTAGACCCATGCAGCACGCAAATGCGAGTGCAGGCTAATGATCCTCCTACCACATGTTTGACGCCGCACATGGCATCCGCCACCGTGCCGGTGTAAGTTTTTGGAGTGGTCAGCGTTGCGAAAATAAATGCCGAAGCGAACAGCAACACGCAAACGGCAGCCCCGAATTTAAAAAGTACAGTCCGCATTGATCCCCTCATTTTCTTTGATGGATAACTACCCGGCCGCAATTCCACAAAGCGTGCCGCTGTGGTTCCTGTCCTGCCCCGGGAAAGGCCGCTTCGTTATCTTGCCGGGGTTACAGAACTCACTTCGATCATGTTGCCGTTCATCGTGCCCTTTACAAAGGCGGTTTTATTGGTAAGGGTGCTTAACTTTTCCAAAACAGCTTTGTCTTTCGTGTTCAGCGTGTAGGCCTGAGCGCCTACAATCAGGTCGTATTTGGAGCCGCGTTGCACGCATATCTGGGTGCATTCCACCGGCCCGCCTATCTGGTGTTTGACCCCGCACATGGCATCGCCCACCTTCCCGACATAACTCTTCCGGGCAATAGACGAAAAAATGAAATTGGATGACAGCAGCACCGTCGCGAGTAAAAAACAAATTCTGCAAATTACCTTTTGCGTCACTGCGAATAACTCCCCTGTGAAAGTGATGCAATATTAAAGGGCATGAGCACAGAAGCCCATACCCTAAAAAGATTAGTTCATCAATTTGCTTTAGCTCGTTGCGTGCATGTAAAGGTTTTGCAAAATATTCACTAATAGGAAGATTTCTGATGATGGGGTAAGTGTTTCGGCGATTGGAGGGCGCGAATTTTGGGCAACGCTCAGCGAACGGCCGGCTGGCGGAAGTACGCGCCGGCTGCGGGATACAGAAGAATATAGGCGATCAGCAGGAATATTACGGCGTGCATCGTGACCTCTTGCCATGAATCGAAAAAGCTGATGGCCACATGGGACGCCACCCAAACCAACGCGAGCCATCGCGCCCAGTTCCGTCCCAGCAGAATGAAGGTGCCTGCAACCGCAGCTAAAAACGAAAGGACCGGGATCAAAATACTTGCGAAATTAAATGACCCTTGCGAGATGATTTCTCTTGTGTGAAATATACCGCCCAGAATGCCAACGGCGATCAACAGGCAGGCAACGATTGTGACCGCGAGTGGGCGTTTTTGCATTCCCCGACAATAGCAAAAAAGCTGACGATATTTGCAAAATCTTGTGAATAGAAGGGGCCACACGCTGAGCGTTGGCGAATGGTATAGTCAACTGCGAAAAAAACGCGAAGAACGGGATGGTCGAGTGTGGTGGAAATAACTTTGATCCTCGAGTCTGCATTCAGCATCAAACATTTTTGCCGTTAGAGAGAGTCATGCCTTCACAACCCATGGTTGGCAGAAAAGTTTTGCTCACGAGAGCGGTGCCGTTAATTGCATTCCTGGGATTTTCCTGCTCATGTCAAAGAGCCTCGGTGGTCGAAGCAGATCCGCGTCCTCCGGACGTAGTTACCTACCACTATGACAATGCGCGCACCGGACAGGCCCTGAATGAGACGCTATTGACGCCCGCCAACGTGAATTCCGCCAACTTTGGCAAGACCGAGTTTTTTCCGGTAGATGGCAAAGTGGATGCGCAAGCGCTCTATTTGGCCCAGGTAAAAATCGGAAATCAGGGAATCCATAATGCACTTTTTGTAGTGACGGAGCATGACAGCGTTTATGCCTTCGACGCCGAGAGCGGCAAGGTCTTATGGCAAAAATCCTTGTTGTTGCCGGGGGAAATCCCCAGCGACGACCGCAACTGCGCGCAGGTTTCTCCAGAGATCGGCATCACGGCAACGCCGGTCATTGACCGCTCCCGCGGACCAAACGGCACACTCTATGCGGTCGCTATGTCAAAGGACGAAAACGGCAAATACTACCAGCGCCTCCACGCCTTGGACGTGAGCAACGGTGATGAAGTGTTGAATGGACCCCGGTTGATCACGGCTTCTTACCCCGGCAAGGGCGACAACAGCGTGAACGGGAAGGTGGTATTCGACCCGGAACAATATGAAGACCGCGCCGCATTGCTGTTGGTGAATGGAACCATCTATACCACCTGGGCTTCCCACTGCGATGCCCGGCCGTACACCGGATGGATCGTCGGCTACAGCGCATCCACGCTGAACCAGATGAGCGTGCTCAACGTAACTCCGAATGGCAACGAAGGGGCTATATGGATGAGCGGAGCGGGGCCGGCCGCGGATGGCGCGGGCAATATTTATGCTCTGGATGGGAACGGCAGCTTTGACGAAGAGCTGGATAGCCGCGGCTTTCCGTTACAGGGTGATTATGGCAATGCGTTTTTAAAACTCTCCGCCGCGGGCGGCCGGCTGAACGTCGTGGATTATTTTCAAATGGCAGACCAGAGCAAGGAGAATGCCGATGATGCTGATCTCGGCTCGGGCGGCGTGATCGTTCTGCCGGACGTGAAAGACCATGCGGGAAAAGTCTGGCAGCTCGCCGTCGGCGCGGGCAAAGACAAAAACATTTACGTGGTAGACCGCAATTCCATGGGCAAGTTTCACCGCGACGGCAACCATATTCATCAGGAAATGGTTGCGGCGCTCGGTGGCGGAGTATTTTCAAAGCCCGCGTACTACAACGGCACGATGTATTACGGCGGCATGGAAGACAAGATTCGCGCGTTCCCCATCGTTGATGCCAAACTGCAAACGCAGCCCTCCAGCATGACTCCGAATATTTTTCATTATCCAGGGACAACGCCTGTTGTTTCGGCCAACGGAAGCCGCGACGCCATCTTATGGGCAGTCGAGAATGGAGACCCTGCGGTCTTGCACGCCTACGACGCTACGAACCTGGCGCGGGAACTTTATAACAGTAATCAGGCCGGGAGCCGCGATCATTTTGGGCCAGGAAATAAATTCATTACGCCGATGGTTGCGAATGGAAAGGTGTATGTTGGAACAACAAATGGCGTTGCGGTGTTTGGGCTTTTGCATTAACGAATCGCCATACGCTCCAACCTCCCCGCTTTTCCGATTGCTGCGCGACGCGCTAATTCTTATCGCCCCCTCCATGTTTGTGGCGGCAGATTCTGCAATAAGTCGGGGGTAGGGAATTATCGACGATGTGGTGGATTGGCTTTACGGTTTTGAGGAAGGCGAAGATGGCCTTCAAATCTTCTTCGGGTACATACTGAAAATCTCCATAGGGCATGATCGAACTGAGCGAACGCGCTCCCACATAGCCGGTGCGGACCGCCGCCAGGAATGCATCCTCATTGTCGTAATAGCGCACGCCGGTGGCATCGGGAGTAATGTTTGCACTGGCAACATTGCCCCACGGCCCATCCAGAACTTCGCCACCGGCAAAATCCATGCCACGTAAAGGAGTGCCATTGTCGGTTGGGGTGTGGCAACCACATCCAATTTTTGCCAGATATCGGCCGCGTTCCACGATGTTGGAAGAGTCAGTCGCATGGACAGGCGCAGTGAGCGGTTGCGGCGAGCTCCGGATCAAGTAATTCACAGGAAAATTAATTTTTGTGCGCGGCAAGGGGTTGTGGACAGCGGGCAAGGAACGTAAATACACAACCACGGAAGCCACATCTTCGTCCGACATGGCGCGGTATTCGCTGTAAGGCATGAGCGGGAACATGGCTCGCCCGTCGTGTGTGACTCCCTCGCGGATGGAACGGGCCATTTCATCATCCGTCCAGCTCCCCGCGCCAGTTGCAACATCGGGGGTAAGGTTGGGAGCGACCACATGGCCCGGCAGTCCGGGCAATGGCAATTCTTGGCCTGCGGCTTCCATGCCGGGAACCGGGGGCGCACCGTGTTTTGTCCAATCGCGCGGAGTGTGGCATTCTTCGCAGCCGGCAAGATGAACAATGTCGCGTCCGTGCGCGATGCGTTCCGGCGTGACCTCAAATTTTTTCGAGGTGGTGGGCCGCATTTTAGGGCCGAAAAATGGCGCCCAGCCGATGGTGAACTGTATCCCCACAAGCAGCACAACGACCACAACCCCGACGATCCAAAGCAGTACTTTCCCCGGACGTTTCATATCATCTCCAGAAAAATAAGAGACCCGCTGCAACAGGACGAACGAATGCAGACAGTATAAGCCCGGATGCAAGTCATTCAGGCGGGCTGAAAAAACAAAATTGCCTGCTTTATTGAATTTTATCTTTGAACGCGAACACCGGATCCACATCCACCGGCACCTTCGATGCCGATTTCAATGCGTTCACCAGCTCAGGCGTCATTACGTCGTACTTCTTAAACCAGTTTTCTGCGCGAGCGCGGTCGCCTGTGGCTTCGATTTCCAGCAACTCTTTGGCTAGATCGGTAATTGCGCCGGGCATGGCAGCGTAATCAATGGCGTACTTGCCGGATTTTTCATATTTGATTGCGCCGTGTTCGGAGAAATAGTTGAACTCCATCATCTCCGCCTGGCCATGAGCTTCTCCAGTGCCAAAGCGCACGGTGCGGAAGATTCCCGCCACATACGAGGAATAGTATTCTTCGAGTTTATTCTTCGGCAGGACACCGCGGTCGGTGAGCCATTTCAAGCCGAATATGCCGACAACGTCCGCTTTGGCCTCTTCCAGTCCGCTGTACTGCGGCCCGATCGCCTCGCGCACATCTACTTTGCCGGAAGCTGTTCTGGCAAAAGCCGGGCCGAGACCATGAGAGATTTCATGCATGATTGTCGAAAGCAGATAACCTTCTCCGGAAGCTTTGGCCGCCTGGTCGGGGACCATCACGTATTTCGCCAGCGGCAGAATGATGTAATTTACCCGCGCATCCATGAAATTCTTGAAGAAGATTTTCTTGCTGCCTTTCTGCTCATGCACGCGTGGATCGTTCGGCAGATTGTCGGCAACCGCCTGATAGCCGTGACGCAAATCTCCGCCCCGGTAGGGCGTGTCCATGACTTCCATGGGAGTTTCCAGTCCATGCTTTGATGGCCGATCTTCGGCGGCGATCGGCAATGCGTCCTGAATGTCGGCCACATATTTCTGGAACAATGCCAGCTTCCGGCTTTCCGCCTCATTGCGAATGAGCACGGCCACACCGTAAGAGGCCTTCACGCCAAGCAAATCATCCAGGTAAGTTTCATAGGGCGCGAAGATCACATCGAATTTGGGGTTTTTCAGCTCGAGCCAGGCGATGTCACTGGGAAAGTAATTGTCGTTTAAAAGTGCATCGGCGCGCAGCCGCAAAAATTTAGCAAAGGCCGCGTCTGTACTCAAAGCGGCGGCTTCGCGCAGGTCTTTGGCCGCCGGTTCAAGAAATGACCGGAAAGCTATATGGTAGGGAATGGCTTCCAGCTTCTGGCCGTGCCAACGCACGAGCGTGGTGGAGCTATAAATTTCCCCCTTCTGCTCCGGATGTTGCTTAACATATTGCTTGATCTGCTCGCGCGTAAGCCCCTGCGGATAAAACCCGTGGCCTGGCGGCATGGGAGCATCGCCGACGAAGGGTTTGTTCTCATCAATAAGGTCGTAACGCGATCCATTGATCCACAAATAACGGCGCAGCTCGATGTCTTTGGGATTTTTACTGCCTTCCAGCGACTGGTAAAGATGCAAAGCTTCAGGATCGCTCTGCCGCCAGTAAATATCTTCGAGATAGCGGGAGGCATCCACAAGCTTTTCCACCAGCTTGCGTTCACGCCGCGAAAGGCCAGCCATATACGAAGGCATTTCGACACGGCGGAACCTGGCCAGACGCTGCGCCAGGTCAGGAGCAACGTCAAGGTGAGCGGACTCAGCTCCTTTGGCCGCCGAGCCGGTCATAAAAGTCTTGCTCTTTAGACTCATGGTCTTCAAAGTCGTGGTCCTCGATTTTGACGTAAGCGGAAGCGCCATGCAAAGGCCCACGCAAATCCCTATGATTGCCAAAATGAAAAGTACGGATGTTTTCATAGAAGAATGATTTTATGCGCTTTGCAAGACAAGAGGCCAGTACGGATTCGTCAAATGGAATTGTCACGATAGTTCATTGCCAATTTGACAAATATTTGACCCGGGCGGCGGAAGCCATCCAATAACCTAGAAGAAGTGCAACCTCCTTCTGCCAGCTCATTCAGGGTTTTTGTTCGCGCCTTTTTCCCGCATGGATTGGTCGCTTTCGCCTGTATTTTTGCAGCCCAGTGCGCGTTTGCCTGCGGGGGCCCGTCTCCTGCTCTGGAGGCGGGCTACCGGCAGATGTACAACCTCGATTTCGCGGCTGCCCACTCTACGTTCCAGACCTGGCAAAAAACGCATCCCGATGACCCGGTTGGGTTCGCTTCCGATGCGGCGGCTTATCTGTTTTCTGAGCTGGACCGGCTGCATGTGCTTCAATTCCAGCTTTTCACCGATGACGAGCGCTTCAATTTGCGCAGCAAACTTACGCCCGATCCTGCTATCAAAGCCAGTTTCGAGCGCGATTTGAGCCGCGCGGAAGATTTGGCCCACCGCACTTTAGAGAAGTCTCCCGACGATGCTGAAGCGACATTCGCTCTCATCCTGGCCAATGGTCTGCGCGGAGATTATCTCGCGCTCATCGAGAAGAAAAACTTCGCCAGCTTGAGCTATATGAAGAATTCGCGCGTGGTGGCGGAGCGCCTGCTGGCCAAGCATCCGCAATGCTACGACGCTTATCTGGCGGTCGGAGCAGAAAATTATATTCTTAGCCTGAGTCCTGCGCCGGTGCGCTGGCTTCTTAGGATTGCCGGAGCGCAGACCGATCGCGAAGAGGGAATTTCGCGCCTACGGCTGGCGGCACAGAAGGGCGATTACCTGGCGCCTTACGCGCGCCTGCTGCTGGCTGTGGCCGCATTGCGGGACAATGATCCTGCCACTGCGCGAAGACTTTTGCAGGGTCTTGCCACCGAGTTCCCCAGGAATGATCTATATGCCAAGGAACTGGCGCGTATTCCCCACTGACCGGCGTCTAGCCTGTGTTTCGCCTCTCTTTGTCCACTTTCAGCTGTATTTTCTCTCCCCGATTCTGGTGTTATTGTAGAGCGGCGATTCTGGTAGGCAACGTTGTGTCCGCCAGTCGGTCTCACCGTTGAGGGCGTCCTTAAGTGAGTAGCGGAAAGGAACGTTATGCGTAAATTTATCCTGGTCATTATTCTGCTGGCCATCGCTTATGTGGGAGGATATTGGCCGGAACATCAACACGTGCAGCAAACCGCGCGCCAGCTTACCGATGCGCATGGGCAATTGGTGCAGGCGCAGGATGCAGTACGCATCTGCCACATGGAAAATGAGCTCCTGACGGTCATTGATCAGACGCAGGCGCAGAACTATGGGGACGCTCAGCGGTCCAATACTCAATTTTTTGATGATTTGAATGCGGAAACGAATGCCGTTCCCAATGCACCATATATTGGGGCGTTAAAGGGCATTTTGGCGAGGCGGGACGCGGTTGTTTCCGGGCTCGCGCGGGCCGATGCCGGCACCATCAATATTCTGCGCCAGAGCCTGGGTGAGTTGCGCCAGATCGCTCAGCAGGCCAATGCCCTTGTGGTCCATTGAAATCACCGCTTTGCCGCGATTATGGTAGGCTTTTGCACAATTGGTAAGGGTTCCGCCTTCGCGCTTGAATAAGATCACTCCGCTTTCGTTTCTCAGGCTTGGGTGCGTTGCCAGCCTGCCTGCAGTGCCTTGGCATATCGGGGCCATTCCTGCTTTTGTGACGCTGTTCTTTGATTCTTCCAATGGGAAAAACGGCATTTACAACATTTTATGGGCGCTGGTTTTCGGCTTCGCCACGCTCAATATTTTGAGCCTGGTAACCAGACGTTTTGAGCCGACCAAACGCCGGATGAGCTTTGGCGAAGGTCTGGCCGTGATGGTAGTGATCGTTTCCGTGGTTCTGCTCGGCTGGGAGATGCTCTACGTCTTCAATATTCTCCCCATTCATCTGGAGCCGCGGTAGGCGCTCTGACAGTTAAACTTTCCGGCTTTCTGCGTTATCATTTCGCAGGATGGCAAAAAACAGCTCTGCATTTGAAATTACCTGCCCCTGTTGTGGCGCGCTGATGAAGGTAGACCCAGCGGAAAGAGCCATTATTTCGCACACCGCCCCGGTAAAGCCGAAGACATTCAACGACATTGAAGAAGCGGCGCGCGCTATGAAGGAGCAGGACGTCCGGCGCGAGTCTATCTTCCGGCAGTCGGTGGAGGCGCAGAAGCATGCTTCTGATCTGCTGGAAAAAAAGTTCCAGGAAGCATTGAAGAAGGCGAAGGAATCTCCCGATACCGGAAAGCCGATTCGCGACTTCGATCTGGACTGAATCCAGAAGTTGCTCTTACCAAAATTCGAGTTGATAAATGAGCGCATCCTCTTCGGGCGCGCTGTAGTAATTCTTCCGGCGGCTGATTTCGGAAAATCCTGATTTCCGGTATAGAGCTTGCGCTGCGCGGTTGGACTCGCGCACTTCCAGGCCAATGGAGTGGGCTCCTGCGGACTTTGCCCGCTGCACAAATTCGCGCAGCAGGCGGGCGCCCAATCCGTGTTTACGATGCTCCGCAGCAACCACAATATTTTCCACTTCCCATTCTTCGCCCAGGCAACGGCCCGCGATGAACCCAGCCGGCGAATTTGTGTTCTCCTGCATTACCAGAAGCGCGAGTCGTGGCGTTGAGCCTGCCGCGAAAATATTGTGATATTGAGGTAACACCCACTGCGCGGCCTTCGGTTCTTCCTGTGCGAGCCGGGCCATGTACGGGATATCGGCTGCATCGGCCTCGCGGATGTAGAACTCAGGCGGGAGACCGTCAGGGGGTTTTGGAGCTTCGCTCAAGAGGGAATGCCTTCTGCCGCAGTTTCCGAGGTAAGAAAGCGCGCGAATACGTCATTGGAAAGCAGCCTGCCACGGGCCGTGAGCCGGATTATTTCTCTGTCTTGCCGCAACAGGTTTAGTTCTGTTAATTCCTGGATGGCTGGCAGATGGGCGGAAACCGCCTCATTGCCAAATTCTTCCACAATCTGTTTTAAGTTCACGCCGCGGTTG
>JAICKN010000218.1 GCA_025927855.1 Terriglobales bacterium | reverse complement strand
GTGAGGCAGAAATCTGCATGCACGAACGCTAATCCGCTTACCGGATATTCCGCCCCATTAGCAAAACATTGAACCGCCGAGTACGCAGAGACGCAAGAAAATATTTGAATCAGCAGAAGTGGGACGTTGCTGGTCGAATACTAAGAAGGCGTTTCACTATGAACTCTGCGCCCTCGGCGGTGAAAATGCGGCAAGCTCAGCCGGTATTGTGCAGGCCCGCCGCAATTCCATTGATGGTTGTTCCCAGAGCGTAATTCAAATCATCAGCGTCAAGGCCCTCGCGTTTGCGGCGCAGCAGGTCTACTTGAATCAGGCTCATGGGGTCAACGTAAGGATTGCGCAAGCGCACGGAGCGCGAAAGCACGGATTTCCTCTCCAGCAATTCGCGCTGCCCGGTGATCGAAAGCAATATGCGCCGCGTACGCTCAAACTCCTCCGACAGTACCTTCCAGACACGGTCCCGCAATTCTCCATCCTTTACCAGCGATGCATAGAGCCAGGCAATGTTCATGTCCGCCTTGGCCATGGCGAGTTCCACATTGCCGATTAAATTGGAAAACAAGGGAAACGCTTTCGTCATCTCGCGCAGCAACTGTTCCTGTGCAGGGCCTTGGGCAGCGAAACGCTCCATGGCATAACCCACCCCAAACCACGCGGGGACAGCGTGGCGGCTCTGCATCCAGCCAAAGACCCACGGAATGGCGCGCAGGTCGTCCAGACTTTTGCTGGCGCTGCGCCGCGTGGGACGGGACCCAATCCGCGCAAACTCAAGCTGATTGACCGGAGTGGCCTGCTCAAAATACGTAACGATGTCCGGATTCTCCGCAATATTACAGCGGTAAAACTGCAACGAATCTTGCGACATCTGCTCCATCGCATCGCGCCAGCGTTCATCCGCGCGGGGAGCGGGTCCGCTCGGGCGGGTCAGCGCCTCTAACGACGCGGCAATTACCAACTCCAGATTCCATTCCGCCAGAATGCGGTCCGAATACTTCCAGTTCAAGACTTCGCCCTGTTCCGTTAGGCGGATCTCGCCGGAAAAGTCTCCCACCGGCTGCGCCAGAATGGATTCATGCGTCGGCCCTCCGCCGCGGCCAACGGTCCCCCCACGGCCATGGAAAAGTCGCAGCTTGAGGCCAAACTCATCTGCCGCGCTATGCAAATTCTGGTGGGCCTTATAGAGTTCCCACAAACTGGCCAACATGCCGCCATCTTTGTTGGAGTCGGAATAGCCCAGCATAATCTCCTGCCATCCGCCCCATGAGCGCAGCAACTGCTGATACTCCGCCGACTTCCATACCTGCTTCATGATGTTCGCTGAACCGCGCAGCGAACTGATGGACTCAAACAGCGGAACCGGCATCAGCCCGGGATCGCCGCCCGACGCCGCGAGTTCCACGTTGCACATCTTTGCCAGCCGCAGAACCGCAAAAAGATCGTCCGCAGATTCCACTCCGCTGATGACATAATTCCGCACCGCATCCGGCGGATATTCCTTTTTCAGACGGGGAATGCTCCAGAACGTCTCAAGCAGGTCGGCGGTGCGGGTAGAAATGGAATTGGGTAAGCCGCCAGCGTAGTAGTCTCCCGAGGGCAATTCCGCCAGTGCCTGCGCATGAACACGCGCGTGCTGGCGAATATCCAGCGTGGAAAGCCGGAAGCCGAAGGTGCGCACTTTGCGTAGAAGCGGCTCAATGAGCCGCTCTGCCAGAATTTTTCCGCCGTGGGCGCACAGGCTCTGGCTGACCAATGCAAGATCGCGCTCAAAATCCTTTTCGCAATCGTAACCTTTGCCCGTGGTGCTTTCGTGCCGCGTGGCTTGCAGGCGGATGAGCACGAAATCCAAAAACCGCCGGTAGAGTTCCGTGTCCGAAATTCTGGCCAGCCGCGAATGTTCGTGCCCAATCGAGCCGGTATATTCCGCGAGCGCCGCGCGCAATTCGTCAGAAACAGCCGATTGCTTCTCGGACGAGCTGAGTTGGTCGCCGATGCGCTCGATTTCAGAGATGTAGTGCCCCACCGCCACATTTCTTGCGCGCAGTAAGGCTTCCTGCGTACATTCCGGCGTAACGAAGGGATTGCCATCGCGGTCGCCCCCAATCCAGGAGCCGAATTCCACCAGCACGGGAATGTCCGCGCTGCGCACCTGCAATCCATAAACTTCCTGCAATGAGTCCGCGATTTCCGAATAGATGCGCGGCACGCTCTCAAAGAGCGACATCGCGTAGTGGTCCAGGCCCATGCGGATTTCATCCGTGACCAGCGGCCGCTCAATGCGGACTTCATCCGTCTGCCAAAGCGATGTGATTTCCGCCAGAATTCCGGATTCATACTGCGCGGCAGCCGCATCCGAGAGCGGCAACCGGTCCAAGCTTTCCAGATTGCGGGCAATGCGGCGCCGCTTGGATAAAACCGTACGGCGGGCCACCTCGGTGGGGTGCGCGGTAAAAACCGGCATAAATTTTATTTTGCCCAGCGCGGCCATGGCGTCTTCCGCGCTGATTCCCGCCGCTTTCATCCGGCGCAGCGTGCCGCGAAACGAACCGGGCAACGGCGGCTGCTCGGGATGCAGCTTGCCGGCGCGGCGGCGCCGTTTGCGGTGATTGGTTTCCGCCAGGTTGGTCAACTCGAAATAAATCGCGAATGCTTTGGTGATGCGATATGCCTCATTCACGCCAAGGCTCGCAACCATCCGCCGCGCTTCATCCAGCAGCGGAGTCGCAGATTCCGGTCCGGCTGGGCCCATCCTGCGCTCCCGGTGCTGAATCAGCAGCCGCCGCAGCTGTTCCACTTTGTTGAACAGCTCTTCTCCGGCCTGCTGGGCAATGACCTGCCCCAACAACTTTCCCAGCGAGCGCACATCGCGGCGCAACGGAAGCTCTTTGCCTGGGTCGGTAGTGTTTGCCGTCAGCTCGGCAAGCCGGCCGTTCTGGTCATGCGTACTCCAAAGAGGTGCTTCAGCCATACAGGATAGATTTCTGGTGCGTGGTGAACCTTCTAGATTACAACATCTGCGCGCTTCGTAGTTTGCAAAGCGCGAAGCTTTTCGACAATTTCGGATGGCTCCGGACGCTGCGTGTAGTCTTCATTCGCAGAGAAATAGACAGCGCAGCCATCGCGGGCAAGAATAAATGTCGCGGGAATGGGAAGCTCCCAGCTTTCATCGCTGTTCGCAAAGGGAAGATTCACAAATGCGCGGCGATAGACTTCCTGCTGGTATTCAGGAACTGTGTACACCAGTCCAAACTGCCGTGCCACTTGGTTACCGGCATCGCTCAACAAGGGAAAGCGCAGCTTGTGCTGGTCCGCCATGAAGAAGGATTGCTTCACCGTTTGCGGAGAGATGGCGGCCAGCGAAGCGCCTGCCCGTTGTATTTCCGGAAGCGCCAGGTTCATAGCTTCCATTTGCCCCACACAAAATGGACACCAGCGCCCGCGAATAAAGAAGAGAACCAGAGGGCCTTGGGCCAGCATATCCGCTGAAGAAATCGTCTTGCTGTTTTGATCGGGCAATGCAAAGGCAGGAGCTGCCGCGCCCGCAGGCAAGACTCGCGCAGCTATTTGTTTTTCCTTGAGATCGGCGACGGCCCGCGCATGAACAGCTTGCGTTTCCGCCGGAACGTATTTCGCGATGAGTTCCTTGCGCTCGGTATAAATTTCCCGCAGCGGACGAAAATCGCTGGCCGGGGCCGATTCTTCCAGTGAGCGCCATTTCATAAGAGCTATCAGCTTTCGGCTATCAGTGATCACGCGAAATATGTCGAGCCGGCGAAAAGTAAAGAATTCCGCTGGATTCGCCCGGCCTCCACCTATGCCGGAAACTCCGTGAGAGAAAGCACATTGCCCGCGGAATCATTGAACCAGGCTACCTTCGCTTTCGACGGCGATGTCCAAACCCCATGCTCATCCTGCTGTAGTCCTTCATACCGCAGAAACTTCACGCCTTTTTCGCGGAGATGGCCAACGGCTTGCGCGATATCGGGGACCTGCCAGCCCGCAACGGTAGACTGCGAAGGTTTGAAGTTGGGCACGGCCCCAACCCGCAACATAATGCCGTTCGAGTCGAGCGCCAGCGCAAATTGATCTTCGCTCAAAACGCGCAGGCCCAGCAATCCTTCGTAAAAAGGCCGCGCGCTGTGATGATCGGCCACCGGAACAAACGCCATGATTTTGCAGGAATTCAGCATAGGCATTCTCCACATAGAGGACTTGAAAACTATCCGCTATCAGCCCGGAAATTTCATGCTGGCCAGCCGGCGCGCAAAGCTGACCTTTCCCATCTGCTTGAACATCTTTCGCATCTGCGCGTACTGCCGCAACAAATTATTGACTTCCTGCACGCTCGTGCCCGAACCTCGCGCGATGCGCTTGCGGCGGCTCCCGTTAATCACCTCATGGTGCAGGCGTTCATGCGTGGTCATGGAGTTGATGATAGCCTCCACCCGGTTGATCTGGGATTCATCCACTTTGTCGGCGGCTTTTTGCAGCCCGGAAAATGGGCCGATCTTGGGCAACATTCCCATCAAGTTTTGAATGGACCCCATCTTCTTCACTTGCCGCAGCTGATCGCGGAAATCTTCCAGCGAAAATCCGTCTCCGGTGAGCGCGCGGGTAGCGATTTCCTCCGCTTTCTTCTTATCTACGGTCTGCTCGGCCCGCTCGATGAGCGAAAGAATGTCGCCCATTCCCAAAATGCGCGAAACGATGCGGTCGGGATGAAACGGCTCGAGCGCGTCATATTTTTCGCCCGTGCCGATGAATTTAATCGGCTGCCCGGTGACCTGCCGTATGGAAAGCGCTGCGCCGCCGCGCGCATCGCCGTCCATTTTAGTGAGCACAACGCCGGTAAGAGAAAGTTTCTTATGGAACTCATCCGCCGAACGCACCGCGTCTTGTCCAGTCATGGCATCGGCCACGAACAGAATCTCCTGCGGGCTCAGGATGCGCTTGAGCGACTGCATCTCCTCCATCAGCTGGTCGTCAATGTGCAAGCGTCCGGCGGTGTCCACAATGAGCACGTCGCAGCCGGAATTCACCGCCTCGCGCCGCGCCTCTTTTACCAGCCGCTCAACTGTAGGAGTACTCGCTTCGGAAACTTCCCCTTCATACAGATGGGCTTTGATGGCCTGCGCCACAACTTTCAGCTGTTCGCGTGCCGCCGGACGGTAGACGTCCACGGAAACCAGCAGCGGGCGATGCCCTCCGTTTTTCAGCCAATTGGCCAGCTTTCCTGAAGTGGTGGTTTTACCGGAGCCTTGCAATCCAGCCATTAAGATGACCGTTGGCGGTTGTGAGGCGAACTTCACTCGCGCGGTGTCATGCCCCAGCAGTTCGACCAGTTCATCGCGGACAATCTTGATGACCTGCTCACCAGGCGCGAGCGCAGTCATCACCTGCTG
>JAICKN010000126.1 GCA_025927855.1 Terriglobales bacterium | reverse complement strand
CACTGTGCAGGACAACTACCAGGGCGCGCAAAATCAAATTGCGGTCGGCCTGCACATTGACGAGGGGCTTCAGACCATCATTAAAGAAGTTCATGTAACCGGAAATGCCAGTATTCCCGAGGATGAGTTTCCTCCTCTGTATACGGCAGTTGGGCAGCCCTTTTCCGAATCGAATATTGCGACCGACCGTGAAATATTGCTGAACTTTTATTTCAACCGGGGATTTCCCGACACGACTTTTGAAGCCAGCGCCAAACCGGCCGCCGGCGCTCCTAACCAGGAAGACGTTACCTTCACCATCCATGAAGGCAAACAGGTCTTTATCCGCGATGTCCTAGTCTCGGGCCTGCACTACACCAAACCGTACGTGGCGAATCGCGAGTTGCAGATGAAGTCCGGCGATCCCCTTAGCCAGATTGACATGCTGCGGACCCAGCAACAACTTTACGATCTCGGCATCTTCAGCCAGGTAGATACTGCGGTCCAAAATCCCACCGGAGATGAAGACCATAAGAATGTACTGGTCCACATGAAGGAGGCCATGCGCTATACCTTCACCTATGGGGGCGGCTTTGAATTCCAAACGGGACAACCCGCAGGAGCAAGTCAGCCACAAGGCAATGCCGGCGTGAGTCCGCTGGTTTCATTCGGCGTGACCCGCCTCAATTTTCGCGGACGCGATCACACGCTTACCTTCAAGGCAGAGTACGGGCGGCTGGAGCAGCGCGTACTTGCAAGTTCCGATGTTCCCAAATGGTTCAACAGCGATAACTGGAAGCTCACGCTGACCGCGCTTTACGACAATACGAATGAAGTAAGCACCTTCACCTCGCAAAGGCTTGAAGGATCGTTGCAGGCGGAAGAGCATGTTGGGCTTCCCAATACCATGGTTTATAGCTTTACCTACAGGCGGGTGAAATCTAGCAATCTTGAGCTTGATCCCGCGCAGGTTCCGCTGCTCTCGTTCCCTGTCCTCGTGGGAATGCCGGGCTTCGGCTACATCCGTAATACGCGGGACAATGACCTGGAGACCACCAAGGGCGCCTATACCAGCGTACAGCTCGGAGCGGCCGCCAGTTACTTTGGCTCGGACACCGACTTCAGCCGCCTCCAGGTGCAGAATTCTACGTATTATGCTTTTGGCAAGAACCGCCGGCAGGAAAAGAAGTTCGTATTTGCACGCTCGACGCAGGTGGGCCTGGAAAATCCCTTCGGCAATACGATTGATTTAGAGCCGGGGCAAGTATCCGCTCCCGGCCTTAACGCCATCCCCCTGCCAGAGCGTTTTCTGATGGGCGGCGGCAACTCCCATCGCGGCTTCGGGTTAAATCAGGCAGGACCGCGCGACCCATTCACCGGATTTCCACTCGGCGGTAGCGCGTTGTTTCTGAATAATCTGGAGTTGCGTTTTCCTCCGCCGACGCTGCCATTTTTTCAGGACAATCTGAGTTTTGCGGTGTTTCACGATGTAGGGAATGTTTTTACCAATGGCAGGGACATGTTGAACAGCTTATTGCACTGGGAACAGAGGAATCCTGCGCTGTGCCGCGACCCCAATACGGCTGCGCAGTGCAACTACAACTATGTTTCCCAGGCGGTAGGACTGGGCATTCGCTATAAAACGCCGATCGGTCCAGTCCGCTTCGATTTCAGCTATAACCTGAATCCAACAAATTTTCCCAGCTGCCGTTCCACCGTCGCCAGTGGCAATGTATGTCCCGCCTCTGATTTTGTGTCGCAACAGGCGCGCCGTTTTAACGTATTTTTCAGTATTGGGCAATCATTCTGATGAAACCAGTATTCAAATTCCGGAAGTATGTTCAACCCTGGCTCTGCCTTCTGCTGCTCCTGAATATTCCCTGCATTCCGCCCGCGCACGGCGCCGAGATACTGGACGGCATTGTGGCCAAGGTGAATGGGCACATTATTCTGCAGAGCGATTGGGAGGACGAGCAGCGCTACGAAGCATTTATGAATGACCGTCCGCTGGCGCAGGTCACGCAGGCAGACCGCAAAGCTGCGCTTGACCGCTTGATTGACCAGGAACTCTTGCGGGAGCAGATTAATCCCTCGGAAGCCACCCTTGTTTCATCGCAGGAGGTCGGGAAGAAGCTCGCAGAAATTCGCGGGCAGTATGCTCCCGCGGGCGAAGAATCTACCTGGAAGGCGGCGCTTGCGCATTACCAGCTAACGGAAGAAGAAATCAAAAATAAGATTGCGCTGGAGCTTAGCCTGGACCGGCTGGTGGACAGCCGCTTGCGGCCTTCCGTTCAGATTGACGAAAAAAGCATTGAGAGTTATTACAACCAGGAATTTTTGCCGCAGATCCGGAAAGCGGGGAATCAGGACGTGCCGCTTCCGCAGGTCAGCCCGAAAATCAAAGAAATACTCACGCAGCGCAAAGTGGATGAACTCCTGGTCGCATGGCTGCAGGACCTGCGCGATGGCAGCGACATCCGCCGTGGCTCCGCAGACGCAAGCTCTGAATACCAGGTGCGATAAATGACGACCGCAGCAGACCAGCCCGTGCGGCGCTTTCCCTGGAAGAAGGTGATTCTGGGGACAGCCACCGCGGGGATCATCACGGTCATCTGTTTCGGCTGGTATATCACCACCAATTCCTTTCAGGATATGGTTCGCCGCCGCCTGGTGGCGGAACTCAATCACGCCACCGGAGGCCGCGCAGAACTGGGTGCGTTTCATACCAGCCCGTTGCGGTTGCGGATTGAAGTGCAGAACGTGACCATCCACGGCAATGAAGGTCCCGGCGAACTTCCCCTGGTGCATGTCAACAAACTGGTGGCGCAGGCAAAAATCATTTCCATATTGGGCGCGGAAATGGGCTTCCACTCTCTGGTGCTGGACCACCCGGTAATCCATATAATTTCTCGGCCGGATGGTTCCACGAACCTCCCGCAGCCGGAATCGCGCTCGGCCACACCGCAAAACGCGCTGCAAAAACTTTTCGCCTTCTCGATTGGCCGGTTGGACGTGCGCAGCGGGGAATTGATCTGGAACGACCAGAAGACCCCGTTGGACTTTACAGCGCAGAATGTCTCCGCACAGATGGATTACTTGCTGCTTTCCCGGCGCTATCAGGGGCAGCTTCTCATAGGAAAAGCAGACACCAAGTTCAAAGACTTTCGCCCTGTCTCATGGACCATGCAAATGCATTTCAATCTCAGTTCGCATGGACTGGAGATCGAATCTCTCAAAGCGGATTCCGGCAAATCGAACCTCGAGATCACCGGGCGGATGGAAAACTTCCAGCAGCCGAAGATCGAATTTGCCTACGCCGCGCGCATAGACCTGGCCGAAGCAGCTGCCGTTTCTCATACCCCGAATGTCCGGCGGGGAACATTCGAACTAGGCGGCAGCGGCGTATGGAACGGAAATCTCTGGCAGGTAACTTCCGCCAACCAGAATTTTTCCGTGACCGGAAAGCTATCGCTCAAAGATGTGGAGGCGCGGCTACAGGGAGTACTCTTCAAGGACGCAAGTTTCGCCGGGAAACTCGATCTTGGTCCGCAGGATTTGAGAATCACTTCATTGCAGGGGAGCGCGTTTGACGGCTCCTTAACTGGGGAATTGCGGGTCGAAAATTGGCAATCCACCAGCATCCCAGATTCGGGCGCGAGGCAAAACGCTTCTCTTATCGCGGAGCCCGGTATCTCCAAAACCGGCACCGTCAAACCTAGCACTTCTAAACTTAGTACCGCCAAACCTGTCACCGTCAAATCTGGTGGCCCGCAAAAAGGGGCATTGAGCCTGCGATGGAAAGATGTATCCGTGGCCGAGGTCGAATCTGCGCTGAACCACAGGGCGCAGGCTCTCGCGCTGCCTCTCGCCGGATCGTCCGCGGGGAAAAGCGAAATCCACTGGAGCGGTACGCCTTTCCATTGGGAATCTTCTTTTACGGCTGACGTCACGCCCGACCAGAGCCGCAAAGGGCGGCTTCCGCTTCGCGCCCGCATGGCAGGCGATTTTGATGCGGCTGCTCAAGACCTGGAGCTCTCGCAATTCGATGCCTTCACTCCGGGAAGTGAAATCCACGCATCGGGGCGGCTTTCGGCCCATAGCGCACTGCGGCTTGTCTTCAGAACATCCAACCTGAAAGAACTACAGCCTGTGCTCACCGATCTGGGATACGGCTCTCTGCCCGGAGTTTTTTATGGGCAAGCGTCTTTTTCCGGCTCAGTTTCCGGCAGACTTAGCAATCCAAACTTCGCCGGAAACATTGAAGCGCAAAATTTCGATTTGGCCATTCCTCATCATGCGCTTCGCCGTCCTCTTCATGTTGATTCGCTTGCTGCTTTCGTTCAATTCTCGCCGGACGTGTTTGTGCTGAGTCACGCGGCCGCCCATACCAATGGCGCGACCCTGCATTTAGACCTGAATGCTGACTTGCAGAATGGCAAGTTGCGGCCCGATGGAAGCAGCCAATTTCAATTACGGGCGGAAATTGAAAATGCGTCGGCGGAGGACATGCTTAGCCTTGGAGGCTATCGCTATCCTATTACTGGGAACGTTCTCCTGCACTTGCAAGCCGCGGGAACCGTTATGGACCCCCATGGCAACGGCCATATTGAACTGACGCGCGGTTCCATCTATGGAGAACCCGCGCAGAAAATGACGGCCGATTTGCATTTCTCCGGCGGCGAAGCCTCGATGAGCAATCTCGATCTGACTTCCGCCGATGCGAGCTTCACGGGAGATGCCAGTTACCGCGTCCTTTCGCGCGCATTCCGTTTCCATTTGCGCGGCTCCAATTTTGAATTGGCCCGCATTCCCCAGTTGCACAACGCCCAGGTTGCCGCTGCCGGCAAGGTGGATTTTACCGCACAAGGTTCCGGCAACCCTTCTCACCCAAGCATTCAAGCCGAACTCCACGTACGGAATCTCGCTCTGCAATATAAAAACAGCTCCATGCAACGGCTCGGGGATTTCCTTGTGCATGCTAAAAGCGAAGGCACGGACCTCCACCTCAGTGGCGGCTCCCAGCCTGACCCGGCAAGCCTCAGCGTGGTGGGCGATATTCACCTGCATGATGATTGGCCCTCGGCGCTTGATCTCAAATTTGCCCGCATGAATTTGACGCCGGCGCTGGCCAGCTATGCGAATGGCCGCGGCAATCTGCAAGGCCTGGCGGATGGAGAACTTCACATACAAGGTCCGCTCCGCCATTGGGAAAATCTTTCCGTCACCGGCAACGTCAATGATGTTGCTCTCGATGTGGAAAAAGTGAAATTGCAAAACAACGGGCCCATCCGCTTTACGCTTTCCAACCAGGCGCTCCAACTTGAACAATTCCATCTTTTCGGCGACCGCACCGATTTCTCCGCCAGCGGTACGGTGCATTTGACGGGAGCGCGTGAATTGCAGGGGCAGGCGGAAGGCTCGGCTAATCTGCGCCTTATTCAGACTTTCAATCATGACTTCACTTCGTCGGGCACAATCAGCGCCAAAATGAAGGTTTCCGGTACTGTTTCCCAGCCCTTGGTGCAGGGGCAGATACAAATCTCGCGCGGCTCCATCGCCTATATTGACCTGCCCAGCGCATTGAGCGACATTAATGGCACGCTGATTTTCGATCAGCACGGCGTAAAGGTCGAATCGCTCGTTGGCCACACCGGAGGCGGCACGGTCACCTTCAGCGGCTATGCCAACCTTTATGACCGCCAGATGCACTTCGACCTTGGTCTTGTGGGCCAGGATGTCCGCCTTCGCTATCCTCCGGGCGTCAGCTCCACTGCCGATACGCAACTGCGTTTTGCCGGAACTCCCGCCGCTTCCACGCTCTCCGGAGACATCACGATCACCAAACTCTCGGTCACGCCCGGCTTTGACTTTGGCGACTATTTCATTCGCAGCGCGCAAACCGGCACTCTGCCACAAACCAATCCATTGCTGAATAAAATCCGGCTTGACGTGCATGTGACCACGACGCCGGAGTTGCAAATGCAAACTGCTGCCGTCCGCCTCTCCGGGGAAGCAGACCTGAACTTGCGCGGCACCGCCGCCCGTCCAGCCTTGCTTGGACGCGCGGGAATTCTCGAAGGCGAGATTTACTTTAATGGCGCCAAATACCGGCTGGAGCGCGGCGATGTAATTTTCGTTAACCCGGCCAGCATCCAGCCGGTGGTGGATTTGCAGGCCAGCACGCAGGTGCGCGACTACGACATCACGCTCGACGTTACCGGACAGCCCGATAAGCTGAATATTACCTACCGCTCTGAGCCGCCGCTTCCGCCCGCTGATATTGTCGCCCTGCTTGCGCTGGGCCACACGCAGGAAGAGGCGGGGCAGGTGCAGGGGCAGACGCCGTTTTCGCAGGAAGCTTCCAATACCATTCTCGCAGAGGCGCTGAATGCCGCCGTCAATAACCGGGTGCAGCGTCTCTTCGGGGGCAGCCGTATTAAAATTGATCCTGCCGGCTTAAGCACAGAAACCAGTTTGGCCCGCGGCCCGGCGGTAACGATTGAGCAGCAAGTCGCGGGCAATATTACTCTGAGTTACAGCACCAATATTTCTCAAACCTCTCAGCAGGTCATTCAAGCTCAATACAACGTCTCCCGCGACATCTCGATTGATGCCGTGCGCGACCAGAACGGGGTAGTCAGCATTGATATCACCTTCCGCCGCCGCAAAAAGTAACATCCAATCAGCGGTGTCTTAAAGAATGCCTGAAGCAGGCAATTTCGAGCGCTTACTCCCAGAACGCCTGGAAATGGTGCGGTCGCAACTCAGGTTGCGCGGAATTCGCGATGAGCGGCTGCTGGAGGTGATGTTCCGCGTGCCACGGGATGAATTTGTCGCTGAGGAATACAAAGAGCAGGCGTACGGCGACTACCCCATTCCGATCGGCGAAGGGCAAACCATCTCGCAACCCTATATTGTGGCGTTGACGGTCGAGGTGCTCCGCTTGACCTCTGGCTCAAAAGTATTGGAAGTCGGCACGGGTTCGGGATACCAGACCGCGATTCTTGCGGAACTAAGCGCGTATGTTTACTCGCTGGAAAGATTGTCTGGTCTGAAGCTGGAAGCGGAAAAAGCGCTCAACCGGATGAACTACAAAAATGTGACGCTCGCCGTTGGGGATGGAAGTGAAGGCTGGCCTGAACACGCGCCTTACGACGCAATCGCGGTTTCTGCGGCCGCTCCGGAAATTCCTCCACCTCTCGCGGCGCAACTCGCTGAATCCGGGCGCATGGTAATTCCGGTGGGACCGCCGGAGGCGCAAAAGCTAAAACTTGTTTGCCGGCAGAATAACCGCCTGCAAGTCCATGATCTTGAAGGCTGCCGCTTCGTTCCCCTCATCGGCAGCCACGCTTATCCGATGGTATAGCTTCCACAAACCTACGGCTTTTGTGTTGGGCGCAGCAGGACTTCGCTGGCAAAAGACTGTGAGGCCTGCGTGACCAGCATGATGAGCACATGCGCGACATCACCGGGCTGCAACATCTTGTTTGCGTTTTTTCCTGCATGCGGTCCCAGGTCAGTATTCGTGGAGCCGGGGCAAATGACGGAAACGCGGATATTGTTTGCGCGAAGTTCCTCCGCCACGGAATAGGAGAGCCCGTTCAACCCCCATTTGGAGGCGGCATAGGCGGCCCCGTTTGGCAAAGCGTTCTTTCCCGCCAGCGAAGAGATGTTCACGATGTCGCCGCCGCCGGTACGGATCATCAGAGGCGCAAAGCTGCGAATGCAGTAATAAACTCCGCGCAGGTTTGTGTTCATTACGGAATCCCACTCCTCGGGAGGCATGGCGTGCAGCGGGCCGCCGAAGGTCCCCACCCCGGCGTTGTTTACTAGAATGTCGAGCTTGCCATAGGTTTTTTCGACATGGGCCGCCAGTGCTTCCACCGAGCGCAAATCTTTCAAATCACATACCTGGCCATCGGCCTTTCCCCCATTGGAGGAGATAGTCTTCGCCGTGGCTGCGAGTTTGCTTTCGGTGCGTCCGCAGAGCACAGAGGCCGCGCCGAGCTGTGACAACTTTTCCGCTATGGCAGCGCCAATCCCACTTCCTGCGCCTGTAATGACTGCGACTTTCCCCTTGAGACTGCTGTGGCCGTTCTCCTGCATCGTGTCCTCCTGTAGTAGTTCGAGCTAAGAACATCCAATAACCCGCTCATCAGCATCTTAACAAGTGGGGCGAATCGGTTCACAAACTTGCCTAAAACGAACCACATACATATAATCCCGCTCACTGGAACATTGCGGTGTCTATTGTGCGTAGCGGGTCGAAACCGGCAGCATAGACGAAAATTCGCGTATGTTCCGGAGCTTCCCAGGCAAGTTCTGTTGTGGTCTGGGTCTGCCGTCGCTGATTTCCCAAAAATTCTGAAGGAGCAACAAGCATGAAGAAGAGTTTAGTGGCGGTTGTGATCGTCCTGGCTGCAATGGCGGCCGCCCAAACAGATCAGCAGGCCAACCCGGGGCAACAGAGTGGTGCTGCGCAACAATCCTCTTCGTCGGGACAACCCGTTATTAAAGATCCCGCGGAATACAACGCATACATGTCCGCAATCCAGCAAAAGGACAACAATGCCAAAATCAGCGGTCTTGAAGCATTTCTGACCCAGTATCCCAACAGCGTGGTCAAAATGGACGCGCTCGAATTGCTGATGGCCTCCTATCAGCAGGCGGGCAACCAGGAAAAGACGCTTGAAACGGCGCAGCGAGTTTTGCAGGCCGATCCCAATAATGTCCGCGCATTGGCTCTGCTGACCTACACCATGCGCACCAAGGCCCAGCAGAACGGTCCGGACGCGGCGCAGGATTGGCAGCAGGCAAAAGATTATGCGACGCGGGGAAACCAGGCGCTGGAAACTTTCAAAAAGCCTGCGGGAACGACCGATGACGCATTTAATAAATTGAAGTCCACCATGGCCAACATCTTCAACTCGACCATCGGCCTGGCGGCATTCCAGCAAAAAGATTATCCCACCGCGATTAAGCAGCTTAGGCCCATGGTGGATGCGAATCCCAATGACTTCACAGCGGTTTACCAGCTGGCGCTGTCTTATCTCCAGTCCGCGCCGCCGGACTACATTAATGGCATCTGGTATGCCATCCGCGCATCCGTGATCGCCCCAGCGCCGCAGTACAAACAGTCCATCCAGAAATATGCAGAATCGCAATACGATAAATATCACGGTGGCGATGATGGCTGGACGGACCTGCTGGCCCAGGCTTCGGCCACGCCCGCTCCTCCGGCAGGCTTCACCATTAAGCCCGCTCCCACGCCGGCCGAGCAGGCCCACAATCTGGTGCAGGGCAAGACTCCCGATGAGATTAAAGCCATGAGCTTCGCCGATTGGGAGCTGGTTCTTTCCGCAGGGCAACAGGCCGATGCTGACCAGGTTTGGAATGTGATTAAGGGCTTGTCATTGCAGATGGAAGGCATTGTCATTAGCGCCACGCCCACGGAACTGCAAATCGCTGAAAGCCAGGATGATATTGACCAGAAGCGGGCCGATATT
>JAICKN010000003.1 GCA_025927855.1 Terriglobales bacterium | reverse complement strand
TTGTGGCTTTGCTGGTGCTGGTAATTTCATTGCCGCTGTCCCGGCTGCCTGCGATAGGATCGCCTCCCAGCGAGCTCGGCTATCCCTTGATTTTCATGCTCCTGTGGCCGTTCACAGCCGTAGGGCATGCGCATCCGCAGGCATTGCAAATTGCATACATGCATCCCATGGCCATTGCCGCGTGGGTGGGAATGTTCGCTACCGCATTGAATCTGTTGCCCGGCGGCCAGCTCGATGGCGGACACATTGTGTACGCGATTGCTCCGCGCCTGCACACATGGGCGACTCGTTTAGCGATTGTGGCGCTGGTGCCGTTGGCGCTTTATGGCTCGGAGGTTTGGGCGCTGTGGGCGGTTTTCCTGGGATTCAGCGGAATGCGGCATCCTCCGGTACCGCGATGGCCGGAAATGGACGCTGGCCGCCGCTGGCTTGCGATCCTGGGCCTGCTGATGTTGATCCTGACCTTTACCCCTGCGCCATTTCTGGGGTCTTCCATCATGCAGATTCTGCATTGATTGGCTTTTATTGTCTGTCCCCAAAGCCTGCCAATGCAAGTTTTTCTGCCTCGTCAACTTCCTGCCAAATTACACAAATTTAATATCTTAGGACGTAACGGTGGTAACTTTTGCGGCATTTCCGGGGATGCTACGCTCCTGACATCAGGAGCAACAGGGAAGTTGTGTCTGCTTACGTTTTGGTGTGACAGGCACTCCATTTACGTCCATGCCGCGTATTCCTATTTTCCGGCTCGGAGGCTCAGGGGAGCAGCCTCTACCGCCCAAGCTGCGCAGCTATACGCCATCGCTGGTCATTGAAGGCCTGCAGATTGGCGTAGACAATCTTCGCCACGATGTTTACCTCAGTCAAAAATTTGTCGAGCAGATGCGGCTGCACATTACCCGCCTGATTATTCAGCATGGAAATTTAAGCGGTCTGCTGGCTGCCGAAGGACTTCAAAAAGCAAAAGCGGGAACAAATTCGATAAGCGCGCCGGCGGCAGGCGGAAAAGCGAAAGCAAAATCCGAGCCTGCGGAGTTAAAGCCATTGCTGGCGGCGCTGCACGTGGCTGCGCTCAACCACGCCAAGACCGAGAAAAACCTGACTATTGATGTGCTGGCCCGGCTAGCTGTGATTAAGTTTTTGCGGCTGGAACTGAATGCTCAGTTTGGCCAGGTGCTCGAGCGTTGCCGCATGATGCTGAAGAATTATGAAGGCACCAGCCATCAGAAGGCGCACGAGTATCAGGAAGCTTTGGCAGGCTTCCAGGTAGCCAAAAAAATTATTTTGCGCAAGGCCGGACTGGAGTTGTTCCATACCCTGCGCGAGATTGAAAAGGAAACATTGATACGCATGCGGCAGTCGCTGTTTGGCAGCCGCACCGACGTTGAGTACAAGCTTTTCCTCAATCCGCTGATCTTCACCGAAGATGGCCGCGATCCCTATTTCAACGCCGAACATTATGTGATGCTGGGCAACTTTGACACAGACAGCAACCGTTACGCGAACGTATGCCGCGTGGCCAAAGAATTTTTGCGGAACGCGGCGGCGCCGGGCGAAGCTCCGCAATCGGGATCGTTGCAGCTTTCATCTCCCCCTGCGGTGGATGAAAGCCTTATTGATGGCTGGCTCAATGTTCCGGAAAATGCGCAGGAACTGGTCGGTTCCGGGACGCCCGACGATGAGACCCATGAGGGACGAAGCCGGAAGGCGCGGCTCAGTGCCTGGCTGGAGGCGCTCGAGCGCGAGGATATTTTCGAGCAGGTGGTTGCGTCCTATGAAATTGTGCCGCTGCTTGCCGAGTACTCGCCGCAAATCCACGCGCAGCAGCTGAAGAACGCCATGATCTCGCGGGAAGAGCGGGACCGCGTGGAGCGGTTGATTGCCGAGCATGGGAAGTTTTCCCCGGATAATTTGCGGACGGCAGTGTCCCGGGTCGCCGGCTGCTCGGGTTCAACCCGCGGAAAAGTGGCCGCGCGTTTCCTATACGACTTCATCCGTTACCATTGCGATTTGCAACGCCTGCAAGTCATCAATGACACGCTCGACAGCATTAACCTGATCACCACGGAAAAACTCCGCGAACTCTCGACGATGAATGGAACGCTCTATGAATTCTCGTTGAGCGAGGAGCGGAAGCCGGCGGAAGCGGCGGTCGAGAGGCATGTGATCATAAAAGCGGATGTGCGCGATTCGACGCGGCTGACACGTTCATTAATGGAGCGCGGATTAAATCCCGCATCGTATTTCAGCCTCAATTTTTACGATCCCGTGAACAAGCTGCTGCCGAAATATGGAGCGAGCAAAGTGTTTGTGGAAGGCGACGCTCTTATTCTTTCCCTGTTCGAAAACGAAGGGCAGCCACCTTCGGCGGTGAGCCGGGCATGCGTGCTGGCTCGCGAGATGATTGAAATTGTGCGCGGCTACAATGAAATGCTGGAACGCTCCGGGCTGCCGAGCCTGGAATTGGGCATCGGAATTTCCTGCCAGAATGCCTCCCCGCTGTATTTGATGGACGGCGACCAGCGCATTATGATTTCCGACGCGTTGAATGAAAGCGACAGGCTTTCCTCGTGCAACAAGCGCATGCGCAAGCCAGTAGAAGGGCTCGCCAGCCCATTCAATGTGTATGCCTTTCAGACCATAAGCGATGGCGACGCGGCCGAGAGTCCCGATGATTTCATGATGCGCTACAACCTGAATGGCATCCGCATGAGCGAAGTTGCCTTCGCGCGGCTCGAACAGGAAATCTCGCTTGAACCTTGCCCTTTGAAGCTGCCGCAATTATGGGGAAGCGAGAGCTTTGAGCTTTTTGCGGGGCTGGTGCCGCTGGGTAACGATATCTTCCGGAAGATTGTGGTACGCGCCACCCGCATTCCGCTCATTGATCCCAAAGATTTTTCTCTGCAACAGTGGACGGACAAACGCTATTTCGAGGTCTGCTCCAATCCCACCATTTACGCTGCGCTGGAAAATAAAATGGGAGCAGGGAAGTAGAGGCTCAGCAGCAGTTTCCATAAATGAATCCGTGTAGCGTACTTCACCAATTAGAACGAATCTTGCCAAAAATCAATTGCACATTCTTCAGGCACTTAGAATCATGAGATTCCTTTTCGTAGTGGACCTGTGTTTCCGCAACCTCTGAAGTTGTGCCCTTCCCGTCAGAAATATTGTGAGTGATTTCAGGTTGGCAAGGACTGATGAGATGATTACCAGAAAATTGGCGTGCGACTAGGAAAGTTCTATTGGCCGGCGCGGGCGGGAGAAATGATGAGGCGGCCGGACGCTTTTTTCTTAGTCTGTCCTTGGGCGGAGAGATCGAGGGAACCTTCCGTGTTGGTATCGGCTTCGGCGAGTGCGGCTGCAAGCGAGCGGAATGAACGGCCAATTTCCTGATTGTCCTGTAAAGCGATGGGAGAGCCTTTGTCAATTGCGGGCGCAACAACCTGGTAGTTATTCGGCACTTTCCACAAAAGTTTGCAGCTGGTGGCCTTTTCTACGTCTTCATCGGTGAATCCGGGAATCTTCTTGTAGCGGTTCAACAGTAGCCTTATGCGGCCATGGCTGGTGCCTTCATTCAGGAAGGTATTGAGCCGGTTGGCGCTCCAAAGAGAGACCACGTCGGTTTGCGCCACAATCAGGAGTGTGTTGCACAAATCACAAACCATGCGCGCGGTTTGGTCTAGACGGTTGGAACAGTCCACAATGATGTAGCGGAAATGGGTGACCAGCAAATCAAACAGGCGGGCCAATTCGGCGGCTGTCGGGGCAACGGTCAGAGGCTGCTGCGGCCCGGCGAGCAATTGCAGGCCGCCACGGCACTCCGTCATCAGGCCGTCGAGCAAAGAAGTGTCGAGCCGGTGCAGATTTTGCAAAGCATCAACAACGCCGAATGTGGGCCGCACGTTCAAATGCAACGATGAGTGCCCGAGCGGCGCGAGATCTACCAGAAGCACATTGCCATAGAGTTCCTGCAGCGCGATTGCGGTGTTTACGGCAACCGTAGTGGCTCCGGCGCCACCTTTGGCGTTCATGACCGCGCAAACCCTTGCCTTTCCGGATGAGGAGGCGCGGTTCTTGCTGCGGGAGGCGGAGAAGCGGGAGAACGCGTCGGTGATAGACTCCATCGTTGCGTTGCGCTCCAGATATTCCCGTGCCCCCGCGCGCATGGCAGCTACGATGGTGGAGGAATCGTTCATCTCTCCCATGGCGAAAATCACAATCTCATTCGTGGAGGCATGAATCAGCTCGATGGTGCCGATGGCGCGGGCGGCGTGGCGCGGATCAATATCCACCAATACAACCTCGGACCGCACGTCCTGGATTTGGCGCAGAACAGGGTCGGTTGCACCGGTGGGAAAGCCCGCATGGCTGAAAACGATGCGGCACAACTGCGTGCTTTCCAGGCGGTGTTGCAGCACCAGGAAGCGGTCTTTGTCTTCGGTTAGATAAGTGACGGCTATGCCAGGCATGGCTGGGTTCCCGTTATCCGGCCAGATTTCAGAATCTTACGAGCAGCTAGAAGGGCAGCCAAGTGACTTTGGTAATGCATTGTTCCCACGAAAACGAAATTCTCTTTGACCATGTCCATCATTAAAATTTCAAGCGATAGGAGACCCGCGCTGCCGAAAGGAAGCATCTACCAACAGCTTAGCATTGATGAAGAAAGTTTAGTGTTGAAAACATGCCAACAGGCAAAAAGCCGCCGAAATTGGGCAAAGGCACGGACGAGCGGAAAAGTTCTGCCGCCGTCTAAGCCCTTGCTCCAGGATAGAAAACGTGAGCGCTGGCGCTCAGTTCTTCCTGTTCACGCTCCATGGCCTGCAACGTGGCTTCGGTAGTTCCGGCGTTGGCCACATCATTTAAGTATTCGTAGCTTTTGATGTGGACCGCAATACCTGATTTGCTGCCAATGGCGGGTGGCATTACGCGAAGGACGCTGGCATGGCAGCGCACCTTCATTTTGTCGCCATAGGTAATTTCCGGAGGAATGACAAAGGTGAGGCCAATGCTCTGGCCTTCCTCCAACGCCACATCGGCGTAAAGAAGCAAACCGCTGGAGCTCAAATTCTGGATCAAGCCCCAGACCTCGCATTTTTCATCTCGCGCTTCAATGCAGACAGGTTGATGAACTGGAAAGCGTTGTGCGGCGCGGCGTTCTACCCGGACAGTTTCGTTGGCGCTCATAAGTTTCTCCGAACTGCCATTATTTTAATTCTGCCTGGACGCCTTCCCGGCGGGAACACTCCAGGAAAAACTCGAACACCGGAAATGCAGCCGATACCCGCGCTGCAGCGGTACACCAGGAAAGTTACCCTAATTGGATGGCGCTTGGGAAGTTACAACTTGGTGACGAAGCGCAGGCTGATGAATTCGCCGGCCAGGCCAGCGACACAAGATCATCGGCCCAAGATCAGCGGCAGAGAAGCAGGAATGCAGTCCCGCCCGTTTTATCTCACGCAAGGTCGTGCAAGTTGGGAGCTGCGATTTTGCGATTACAATAGAAAGAGTTAAATACAAATCAGGAGTGCAAGTATGCAACGCAAGGCCAGTGCAGTTTGGAAAGGCAGTCTGAAAGAGGGCAAAGGCGCGGTTTCCTCAAGCAGCGGAGTTTTGTCCAATACTCCTTACTCATTTTCCACCCGCTTTGAAAATAGCCCGGGAACGAACCCCGAAGAATTGATCGCCGCCGCCCACGCCGGCTGTTTTTCCATGGCGCTTTCCGCGCAGTTGGGCAACGCCGGACTCACGGCCGACAGCATCAATACGACCGCGACCCTCACGTTGGAAAAACTCGAGTCGGGGTTCACCATCACTGCGATTCATCTGGATGTTACCGCGAAAGTTCCCAAAGCTGACAACACAGCATTCCAGACGGCCGCGCAAAACGCAAAGAGCGGATGCCCGGTCTCCAAGGTATTGAAAGCCGAGATCACGATGGATGCCAAGCTGGAAAGCTAATTTTGGCGAGAAGCTTCGCCGGTAAATCAATTGACAATGAAGTAAATGCGGCAACCGGGCGATGGAAAAAATCTATCGCCCGAAGAACTATTTCTTTTCTGTATTCTCCGCACTTTGCCTTTTCGCGTCTTTCCGTCTTGCCGCGTCCGGCCTTTTTCCCCGCTGAGAAGAAGAGGACTCAGCGCGGGGATGGGATTTACGGTCTTTTTTCTCCACCAACTGCAGATTCGGCTTCTGGGTGCCGGAGAGATGTTCTTCCGGCGCGGGAAGCACGCGCCTTAAAACCTCACGGATTTCGCGGTTGTGGGCCGCCGCATCCTGGGCGGAGTTGGAGATCATTTTGATCCAGTTGCGGGCGCCCGCGCTCAATTTGGATTGTTCGAGCAAATAACTGGCCTGCAAAACAGTGTCGAGCGCATTGCTCAACTCATGGGAAAGATGACGCAGATGGCGCGCGTTGTCGTGCGCAGAGGCGCGCATCTCCGATTGCGGTGAACAAGACCGGATTCGTTGAACTTGCATGAGAGACTGACTCCTGCTCGAGGTCTTTGGTTTGGATGCCGGTTTGGACGCATTGGTCACGCGGGTATTGCCCGGGAATTACCCTAGCACAGCCGCCGCGGCCATAACGGCGGAACATTGTTGAAAAGATTCTGGCGGCAATTTGATTGATGGGAAACGGGTGGCGTTTCAGACGTGTATTTTCGCGCGAATACCCAGGAAAATGCAGCTTTGCGCCCGGGAAGTTTGACAGGCTGCGGCTCCCCTGTAAAATATGAGTTTGTTGTTCCTCTTCCCGGAGACGGCAGAGTTTCCACGCCGCGACCGAGTTCACTTGCCGGAGTGGCGGAATTGGCAGACGCGCATGGTTCAGGTCCATGTACCCGCAAGGGTGTGGGGGTTCGAGTCCCTTCTTCGGCACCAAGTTTCGCAATAATTTCAGGCCGACGCATCGATTCGCCGGAGCAGGCTCATCACAGTTTGCCTGAGGCGAGGAGATTTCAGATGCACTGGTTATTCCTCAGCGTAGCCAGTATGGTCATTGGCTTTTTCATGCCGGTCTACAGACAGCAATTGCTACCAACTTCATCGCCGCTACATTTCGTTTGAAAATTAACCATGAACCAATTGCGCTTCTTTGTTGGTTTGCTCTCGCTGCTTATTTCTTAATTCGCGAGAAGGCTCGAGGACTATTAAGCGCGGGGATGGCACTCATTATGGGAAGCACCCTATCCGCCTTGCTTAAGACATTTGGATAATCGATCATTGGAACAACGGGCTTAGGCTGTTGCCCGCAGCGCAAGCATTGTCTTTCCCTCATTTATTTGTGTAACTTTCCGCATTTTCTATAATCCTAAGTATCAGGGGGAGGAGTTTTCATGGTCTTGTTCGTATTGGCCTATCTGGGAGGGGTCCTTACCATACTGAGCCCCTGCATTCTCCCGATTCTGCCGTTCACCTTTGCGCGCGCCGATCAGCCTTTCCGTAAAAATGGGCTGCCGCTTTTGCTGAGCATGGCCGTGACGTTTGCCGCGGTTGCTTCTCTTGCGGTCACGGGAGGCGCATGGCTGGTACGCGCCAACCAATACGGACGCATTGCCGCGCTGGTGATTTTTGCGCTCCTTGGGTTGACCCTCCTGTGGGAAGGGCTGGCGGAGAGGCTCTCCCGCCCTTTTGTACAGCTGGGGAGTCGTCTTACGCGGACGGCGTCTTCCGATGGGGGCGGCGGAATTTCGAAGTCGCTGCTGCTCGGGGTCGCTACCGGCTTGTTGTGGGCGCCCTGCGCCGGCCCAATTCTCGGACTGATCCTTACCGGAAGCGCCCTGCAAGGCGCGAATGTCCACACGTCGTTATTACTGTTGGCCTATGCAGTGGGCGCGGTCACCTCGCTTGCAGCAGCCCTTTTGTTGGGCGAACGCGTGTTTGCCGCGATGAAGCGGTCCTTGGGCACCGAAGCCTGGATACGCCGGATTTTGGGAGTTCTGGTGCTGGTTGGCGTGGCCGCCGTAGCTCTGGGGCTTGACCGCGGGATTCTCACGAAGTTGTCCTATGCCAGTACTTCCAGTGTGGAACAGAAATTGTTGGACCGCTTTCATCCGCGGGCACAAAGCGTGAGTCAGACGCAGAGCGGCCAGCAAGCCTCATTGATCAATTTGCCGGCGACAGCATTGTCGGGGGCAACAGACTGGATCAACTCTCCGCCGCTTACGCTCGATCAATTAAAAGGAAAGGTTGTTTTAATTGATTTCTGGACTTACTCCTGCATCAACTGCCTGCGCACTTTGCCATATATCGAGGCTTGGCAGGCAAAGTATAAAGACAGCGGTCTGGTAGTGATTGGAGTGCACACGCCGGAATTTCCGTTTGAGAGAGACCTCTCCAATGTGCAAAAGGCTGTGCGCGACTTGGGAGTTAAGTATCCCGTGGCGCTGGATAACAACTATGCGATCTGGACAGCTTTCAACAACGAATATTGGCCAGCGCATTATTTTATTGATGTGAATGGCAAAGTGCGCCACGAGCACTTCGGCGAGGGTGAATACGACAAATCCGAAGAATGGATCCAGCAGCTACTGCGCGAGCGCAATGGCGGAGAAGCTTTGCCCGGCGGCATTGTAAGCGTCCATGCAGGCGGCGCTGAAGCAGCCCCTGACATGCATGATGTGAATTCTCCTGAGACTTATATTGGGTACGAACGTGCCGAGCACTTCGCATCGCCGGGCGGCATTAAGCAGGATGCGGCGCATCTATATAGATTACCGGGGCATCTTGGGCTGGATGAGTGGGGGCTGGCGGGAAAGTGGATTGACCACGACCAGACGGCGGTGCTCGCATCGCCGCGCGGCCAGATTGCCTTCTGCTTTCATGCCCGCGACCTGCATCTAGTGCTAGGTCCAACGGCGGATGGAAAGCCGGTCCGATATCGTGTCACGATAGATGGGCATGCGCCGGGAGAGAATCACGGGGTAGATACGGACAGCCAGGGAAATGGGACTGTGACCGAACACCGGCTGTACCAGTTGATCCGGCAGAAAGATGCGGTAGAGAACCACGTTTTCAAAATCGAGTTTTTAGATCCCGGAGTACAGGCGTTTGCCTTTACCTTTGGATGAAGTATTTGCACGGCTGCTATGATTTACGTAATGGGAGGGCCTGATGATAACGAGCGACACTAATCATGCGCGCGAGAATGATGAAAAAACAGTAAGCCGCCGGACATTTCTATTTACCGGAGCGGTAGCTGTGGGGACGGCGCTTTTCCTGCGCCATCCCAAGTTTGCCATGGCGAAGGCGGAAGGTCCGAAAGAGGTCAAGATCGTCGAATTTTCAGATTCCGGTAAGCGGTTGAAGACCGAGAAGGTCCCCATGGTCGTTAAGACCGATGCGGAATGGCGCAAGCAGTTGTCGCCCATGGCTTACGACATTACGCGGCGCGCGGGCACGGAACGTCCTTTTACCGGGCAATATTGGAATTTGCACGACAAGGGCCTTTACCGCTGCTTATGCTGCGACACGGCGCTGTTTAATTCCAATACCAAGTTTGAGTCCGGCACCGGGTGGCCCAGCTTTTGGGAGCCGATCGCTGAAGAGAATGTGCGCGAGAGCGTAGACAATTCCATGGGAATGCAACGGACGGCAATTTCCTGCACACGGTGCGCTTCTCATCTGGGGCATGTATTTCATGACGGGCCGCCGCCTACAGGCCTGCGGTATTGTATGAATTCAGCGTCGCTGCGGTTTGTTAAGTTTTCCTGACACTCGATTTGGGGAAGGTTTACTCCGCGATTGCGAAGTAAAAGTGGTAGTGGCTGCGGCAACGTGGATTGAACTTGGCACTGCAAGCGGGGCATTCAGCCCCGCTTTGCATGTACTCCACTATCGTTAGTTCCTTGCCGCAGGCTCCGCAGAGCACAGCCTTTCGCTTCCACTCAGAATTCGGCCAAGTTTCCGCCGCATGCCCTGCCAGCGCGTCGTGGCAATCTTTACAGGCGTAGTACAGGCCGCAACACTTCATTTTTATTGCGATAATGTCCAGAGGCGAGTTGTAATGGACGCAACGCGTTTGGGCGTCGAGCCCAACTCCTCGCACATCGTGCAGCCTGGCGGGTTTGTTCATTGCAGCCAGTATCGTTTGAATTGAGAAAACTTTCCAGCATGGCGAATCGAGAAACTTTTCCGGCGAACGAATGGGGAAAATCTCCCGCGTCGTTGGTGCAGAAGAAAATGTGTTTATAAGGAATTGAGGCGCGAATGCGAAAAGCCGTAGCCGTGACTCACGTAGATTTTGAAGACTTGGGAACGCTAGGAGCCGAACTGGTCCATGCGGGATATATCGTGGACACCGTTAATGCCTGCATAGCTGATTTGCGCGCGCCGGAGCTTGCGAAAGCTGACCTGCTGGTTGTGCTGGGCGGGCCCATCGGCGTGTATGAGCGCGAGGCGTATCCGTTTCTGGATGCGGAAATCGAATTAATACGTCTGCGGTTGGAAGCAAAGCGCCCGATCATTGGCATCTGCCTGGGCGCGCAGCTGATTGCCGCCGCTTGCGGCGCTTCCGTGCATCCGGGAACACAAGGCAAAGAAATTGGCTGGGCGCCGATCCATGCGGGGCGTGATGCCGCGCTTTATCCTGAGTTCGCGGCCTTGCTGGCTCCGGGGTTGCGCGTGCTGCACTGGCATGGCGACACATTTGATTTGCCCGCGAACTCGCACCATCTTGCCGTGACCTCGTCCTATGCCAGCCAGGCTTTTGCCATGGGCAGGCATGCGCTGGGTTTGCAGTTTCACGTGGAAGTTTCCCCGCAGGGACTTGAGCGGTGGTACGTAGGCCATGCCTGCGAATTGAGCGCCGCTAAAATCTCAGTAGCTGAACTGCGCCGGCAAAGCGAAAAGTGCGCCCCCGCTTTGCAGGAAGCCTCGCGGCAATTCTGGAAAGAGTGGTTGCCCCATGTAGAAGAGCCGCGTGTCGTAGTGTGACGAGATTGCGTGAAGCAGCCATCTCATATCTTTTCAAGTCCGGAAGCGCTCATAACCGTTTCTTAGGCAAACAGATCTGCGCCCGGACGCCAATCACCATCGGCGGTGCCGTAAGGGCTGGCCACCACGACGGTGTAGCCATCGGGATCGCGCATCCAGCACTCCCAGTGATTCGGGCCGCCGTTGCCATCGGGAGGATTGCGATGGCGCGGCATCACGATTTCAACTTTCATTTCCGCAGCACGCTGCATCACTGCGTCGAAGTCGTCCACCTCGAACCAGAGCAGCACGCCATTCCCGTATGGCTTATCGGCAGGATTGGCGATTGGGCCATGATGGTGCTCTACTTCAAAGCTGTGCAATTGCAGGACCAGGCTGCCATTTTTTACGAGTTGCTCATAGTGCTTGCCGCCATGGGCGCCGCGACAGTTCAATAGCCGCTGATACCAGCGGCTGCTGGCTTCGACATCCGTTACGCAGATGAGAGGTTGAGGTTGCACGTTTCCTCCAAGAACGCTGCTCAATGCCCAAGCATGAACAAATTTCGTAGACAGCAATCTAGGTGCTCAAGGCCGCAGCGAGAAGCAACAAAGTCCCGCTGAACATCAGAGTGTCCGCAAAATAGTTTACGGCATTCGCAATATCAGATGGGCTGGCAATGGTGATCGGCAAATAAATCAACAGGATCATCAAGAAAACCCAGCCGCCTGTCCAGGCTGCGGCCCGCTTTGCCTGGAATTTGGCGAAGAGGCACACAGCCGCGATGATGAAGATCACACCCGTGAGGTAATCCCACAACAGATGCAAAGGAATCCACAAGGGCGTAAGTTTTACCAGCGGAACGGCGGGGACCAATTCAGGATGGAGAATGTTCAGCCCGCCGAAGATAATTAACGGGACGGCGACAAAGAAGCGGGCAATGGCGGCAAGTTTGCGGCTGTCCCAAAGCTTGGCGGCAAGCGCGAAAGCGCCGCCGCTGAATGCCAGGTCACGCAATGCGACCGCAAACTTCACTCGATCGTGCGGTGAGGAAACGTAGTTGGGAATATGTAGCAGGAATACGAACGAGAGAAGCATGACTCCGAGGAGCGGGGCCGCCAGTTTAGTTTGCACCCCTGTCACCAGACTTAACGCCGCCGCGAAAAGAGCAGTGCCTACCAGATAAGTCCAAAAAATATGCCAGGGCAGCCATTGCGGCACCCCCTGAGCAACGAAGCGCGTGGCGGTGAAATGTTGCGCGCCGAAGACGGCAAGCGGAACGGCATAAAAAAGCGGACCCCAGGACCTGATTTCCCCGAGGCGATGCCGGAAATGCTTGACGAGCATTGCCAGCCCTACCACAAGAATGGCGATTCCTCCGACGTAAGGCCAGAGCACGTCTGGCGCAATAAATGCCATGACGAACATTGTGTAGATTGTAGTCAGAGCAATACTTACCAGGTCGTTGTGCATGCTTATTTGACTGCTTCTTGCATTGCGCTGCCCAATACTTCTCCGGGTCCCGGCTCTTGCACGAATGCGACCACGCGAAGATTTTGAGGATTTAAGCTGGAGTGGAGTTTGATTTGAATGTCCTGGTTGAAAGCCTGGTTCTTTTTAAGCTTTCCAACTTTGGTGAGATTTTCCACCACCGCGACGTGCGTTAAATGCTTGCCGGTATTTTCTCCACGCAATACCTGCGAATCTGCATGGTTCAACGCGGTAGCGAGATAGATATCTGCGTCATGCTTGATCCCGCTGGCTGGTATTTCAATGTGCGCGTGCAGTGTTTCATTGTCAAAGTTGAGGGAAGTGATTTGAATGGGAATTTTGGCGGAAGCAGCGGCCTTCTCGAGGGTTTGAATCACCTGCTGGGGATCATTGGAGACGAACTGGCCGGTGCCGTCCACAATAAATTGCGGCGTGAAAACAGTCTTCAAGCCGAGCTTGCGGGCGTAGTCCTCCTGGCGAACGGTGACAAGGGAAGAAGAATATGGGTCTTTCCATCCGTCATGGTTCCAGTAGTCCACATGCTCGCTGAGGACAATTAAATGCGCTCCGGGAACAGGTTGGGAAGAATCCATACGCTGCAAAATAACGTCCGCCGGAGGACAACTGGAGCAGCCTTCCGATGTGAACAACTCGACTAATACCGGCGAGCCGCCATCTGCCCCAAAAGAGTAGGCGCAAGTTCCGAAAAATAGACCGGCGGTCAGGGCAAAAATCAGGAGTTTTGTACCCATAAGAATGTAAGACGCTAACAAAATGAATTGGTTTCTCGTCCGGAAAGACTTTTACAACTTTTCACACGTATGCCGATCATTCACCCGCAAGGTTGGGCTGGGGCGAACGAAAGAGAGTTGCTCGTGAGTGGCTATTTGGGTTCGGTATAAGTGGCTCCGACTGGCGGCTGGCTTACTACAGGCATTCCTGCCTGCACCTTACTGTGCTTGAGGCCGTAAAAGAAATAGATAAACATGCCGATAATCAGCCATCCGACCATCCGGTACCAGGTGAGAAGGGGCAGGCTGACCATCAGGTAGGCGGAAAATAAAATCCCCAAAATCGGGACGAGCGGCACCAGGGGAGTGCGGAAGGGACGCGGAAGATCGGGACGGCGCACGCGCAGCACCCAAATCCCCGCGCAAACAATCACGAACGCGAGCAGCGTGCCGATGTTCACAAGGTCGCCAAGATCGCTGATGGGAATGACGGCGGCGAAGATGGCAACGAAAATACCCATCACGATGTTTGAAATCCACGGGGTGCGGAACCTGGGATGAATTACGCTGGCCCACTTCCACAACAGTCCGTCGCGCGACATGGAATAGAAGACGCGCGATTGACCCAGCAGCATGACGAGCATCACGGTGGCCAAGCCGAAGATCGCGCCAAGTTTCACAGCAAAACTGCCCCAGCGTACTCCGGTTGCGTCAATGCCCACAGCGACGGGATCGGGTACGCCGAGCTTGGTGTAAGAAACGACGCCAGTGAGCAGGCCCGAAACCAGGATGTAAAGCAAGGTGCAGATCACTAGCGATCCGAGAATGCCGATCGGCATATCGCGCTGCGGGTTCTTGGCCTCCTGGGCGGCGGTGGAAACGGCGTCAAATCCGATATACGCGAAGAAAACGACTGCGGCACCCGTGGCGATGCCGGAGAAGCCGAAGTTGCCGTATCCGCCTTTGTTCGCAGGAATGAAAGGATGCCAATTTGCCGAGGCCAGCGCCGGATGTTTAATGAGATACGCTGCCGCAATCACGATGAACAGGAGCACGATGGAGACTTTGACGATCACGATTGCGGTATTCAAATTGGCCGATTCTTTAATGCCGATAACCAGAACTGCGGTGACGATGCAGATGATAAGAAAGGCAACCAGATTGAACCAACCCTGGTGGACTGGAAGGGAAGAGATATCCACACCGGCGGGCAAAGTCATCACGTCCGACCATCGGCCGTTATAGAAAACAAATTTTTGGGCGTTGGTGCCGATAAATTCCGGCGGAATGTGAATTCCCCAGTCTTGCAGAAAGCTGACGAAATATCCCGCCCACCCGGAGGCCACGGTGGCCGCACCGAAGGCGTATTCCAGAACGAGGTCCCATCCTATGATCCAGGCAAAGATTTCGCCCAGCGTAGCATAACCGTAAGTGTAGGCAGAGCCGGCAATGGGAATGAGCGATGCGAATTCGGCATAGCAAAGTCCGGCAAAGGCGCAGGCCACGCCTGCGAGGCAAAAGGAAAGAACGATGGCAGGGCCGGCGTGGTCATGAGCGGCCTGGCCGGTGAGCACGAAAATTCCCGCACCGATGATTGCTCCCACGCCCAAAGCCACAAGGTTCAGCGGGCCTAAAGCGCGTTTCAAGCTGTGCTGGCCGCTTTCGCTGGCTTCCGCTTCGATCATCTCAAGCGGCTTTACCTTCAGAAGTTTTGCCATCCAGTTCTCCTGAGTATTCCTTTAGTTATGCGGCCGGAACAGGGTTTTTATTGACGTAGCGCCATACATAAAATACTGGCACGCCTAAGAGCACAATGATGAGACCCGGCCAAGTGTACTGTGGTTTATAGCGCAGCAACACGATATCAATCAACAGAGCCATTACGATGTAAATACCCGGCAGTGCAGGGTACCCAAATGCGCGGTAAGGTCTTTCCACCTGGGGATGGGTGCGGCGCAGCACAAACAGCCCAATGATAGTCAGGATGTAGAACACCAACACGGCGAAAATAATGTAGTCGAGAAGCTGCCCGTAACTACCGGAAACGCAAAGCAAACAAGTCCAGACCATCTGCACCATGAGGGAAGTGGTGGGCGTCTTGTGCCGGGGATGGAGCTTCGCGATCGAGCGGAAGAAAAGGCCGTCCTTGGCCATGGCGTAATACACTCTCGACCCGGCGAGGATAAGCCCGTTGCAGCAGCCGAAGGTGGAAATCATGATGGCCAGCGCCATCAGCCAGCTTCCGGCGGGGCCAAACATCTGGCTCATGACGGCGGTGGCCACGCGGTCTTCCGTCGCGTATTGAATGCCGCGCTGGAGGATGGTTGCGCCGTGGGCGTCGCCTGCCAACGGCAAAACGCTGAGATAAATAAAATTGCAGGCCAGGTAAATGGCAATCACTGCGCCTGTGCCCAGCGCGAGAGAAATTGGGAGATTGCGGCTGGGATTTTTCACCTCACCTGCGGTGAAGGTCACGTTGTTCCACGCGTCAGCGGAGAAAAGCGAACCCACCTGCGCGACAGCGACAATGGTAAGCGTTCCAACCAGGGCAATCGGACCGCCCATCCCAACCTGCACCGCATGATGGACGCTCAGCCCCGCGTTGCGCCAGAAATTGCCATGAAAGTTCGCGGCGAGCGCCTGCGCATTCCTGCCTATAAAAATTCCGGCAATAACCAGCCCGAGCAACGCGATGATTTTTGTGAATGTAAAAACATTCTGGATGAGCGCGCCGGTTTTCACTCCGAAAATATTCACCAGCGAAAGCGCCACAACAACGGCAATGGCCGCCAGGTTTTGCGTGTTTAATCCAACATCCATGTTCCCCAAAACCATGGGGCCGAGGGGAATGGCCGGGACCTTGCACAAATGAATGATCCAATGGGAAGCGGAAACAGAAGGGAAGAACACACCGAGAAATTTCCCAAAAGCCACGCCAACTGCGGCGATCGTGCCGGTCTGAATTACAAGGAACAACGTCCAGCCATATAAAAATCCCCAGAGCGGGCCAAGAGCTTCGCGGAGGTAGACATATTGACCTCCGGCGCGTGGCATCATGGCGGCGAGCTCGCCATAGCTGAGCGCGCCCACGATCGTCATAAATCCGGTTACAACCCAGGCGGCAACTAAAAGCGCAGGAGAGCCGACTTCGCGGCTGATGTCTGCAGAAACAATAAAAATACCGGAGCCGATCATTGACCCCATCACCAGCATGGTGGCGCTGGTCAGGCCGAGCCCCGCCACCAGTTCTTTATCCTGATGCGTATGGGCTTGCCAGTCGCTGGCGCGGCCCTGAATGGCGGGAATTTGGATCTTTGAGCTCACTACAGTTTGCGGGTGTTTGGGCTACTTTAACTCAGAATCCCCAGAAAATCCTCTGCCGATTTGCGCGGCTCCCGTATCAAACCGGATATCACCGCCACGGAATCGGCCCCAGCCTCAAGCACCATGCGGCAGTTGGCTAAGGTGATGCCGCCAATTGCGACTAAAGGTTTGTTGGTCATCGCGCGGCCCCGGCGCACCCCTTCGATTCCGACAACGGGATCGGGGTTCAATTTGCTTGTGGTGGCAAACACAGGGCCAATCGCCAGATAGTCTGCCGACGTTTGATGGGCCTCACGGAGCTGCACCGGATTGTGCGTCGAGACGCCGAGCAACAGATTTGGTCCGATTACCTTTCGCGCGCACCCGGGTGAAATATCCTCCTGGCCCACATGCACACCGTCGAAGCCGGCCGCCAGGCAAATATCAGCGCGGTCATTCATGATGAGTTTTGTGGAACCGCCAACTAATTGCTTCAGCGCCCGCGCTTGTTCGGTCATCTGCCGGGCATTCCCGGATTTATTTCGATATTGCAGGAGGGTAACGCCCGCGGAAATCAATTCCCGCGCGGCGGAACAAAGCTCAGCCGTATCGGCAAAGCAGGAAGAATCGAGAATAGGGTAGAGGCGGGGAAGCTTGATCATGCCTGAGTAAGCTGTTCCGAGATGGAGTTACGCCGCATGTTCTTTGGCGGCTTTCAGGAAGCGCTCAATGAAGCCGGTATCAATTTTCCCCGCGCGGAATTCAGGATCAGCCAGAATTTTGCGGTGCAGCGGAATTGTGGTGAAGATTCCCTCCACGATGAACATTTCGAGGGCGCGGCCCATGCGGGAAATGGCTTCGTTCCGGTCGCGCCCGCGTACTACGAGCTTTGCGATCAAAGAATCGTAGTAAGGGGGAATCACGCCTTCGGCGTAAGCCGCGGTATCAAGGCGAACCCCAGTTCCTCCGGGCGGGTTGAATGTGGTGATCTTTCCCGCGGACGGCGTAAATTTCTCGGGATGCTCGGCGTTGATGCGGCATTCAATGGCATGTCCGCGAGGCTGTATGGGGCCATGTAGCACGTCTTGCAGTTTCGCCCCGGCGGCAATCATGATCTGGCTCTTTACCAAATCCACATCGGTGACCATTTCCGTGACTGGATGCTCGACCTGAATGCGCGTGTTCATCTCGATGAAATGAAGACGCCGGTCCTGGTCCATGAGGAATTCGATGGTGCCGGCGTTTACATATCCAATATTGGAAAGCGCCTGCGAAAGAATTCTTCCGGTTTCTTCGCGCAACTCCGGAGTCACCTGAAGCGAAGGCGATTCTTCCATCAGCTTTTGGTGACGCCGCTGCAAGGAACATTCGCGTTCGCCGAGGCTGACGACGTTACCGTGAGAGTCCGCCAATATTTGAAATTCAACATGCCGGGGGCGCTCAACATATTTTTCCATGTAGAGATCGCCATTCCCGAAAGCCGCGGCCGCTTCGGAATGGGCCGCGTTGAACAGAGCGGGCAGCTCTTCCGCGCTGCGGACAATTCTCATACCCCGCCCACCGCCTCCCGCGGAGGCCTTGATGATGACCGGGAATCCCACCTGGCGTGCCCACTCGACGGCTTCCCCTTCCGATGCCAGGATTCCCTCCGAGCCGGGAAGGATGGGTACGCCGGCTTTTTTCATGGCGGCCCGGGCTTTTTCTTTTTCCCCCATAAGCCGCGTAACCTGGGGGGGCGGACCAATAAATTTTATGTTGCAGGTCTCGCATACTTCGGCAAAGTTCGCATTTTCCGAAAGCAGGCCGTAGCCGGGATGAATAGCGTCTACGTTGGCGATTTCAGCCGCGCTGATGACCGCAGGGATGTTCAGATAACTCTGCGCGAGCTGCGGCGGCCCGATGCAGATGGCTTCATCGGCGAAACGCACATGAAGGGAATTGCGGTCGGCTTCGCTGTAAATGGCAACCGTGCGAATGCCGAGCTCTTTACAGGCGCAAATCACCCGTAGAGCTATTTCACCGCGGTTCGCCACCATGATTTTGTGGAACATATTCTGACCGGACTCCGGAGATGTTTGCAATCGGCATTTACAGCAAAACTTTCAGACACAACAAAGGCGCGGCAAGCGCGCCTGCTCTTCACTATTTTTTAAGCGCGGGGCCGGACACTGAATAGTTCCTGTCCATATTCAATGGGCTGCCCGTTCTTTACCAGCATCTCCACGATCTCGCCGGCAACATCGCACTCGATCTCATTCATCAGCTTCATGGCTTCAACAATGCATAAGATCTGGCCCACCTCGACTGAGTCTCCGGCCTTCACAAACGGAGGCGATCCGGGAGATGGCGACTCATAAAAGGTGCCCACAATCGGCGACTTGACGGTGTGTAATGTTTCCTTTGCGGTAGAAGCGGTGGGGCTGGTTGTTTCTGCTTTTGCCGAAGAAGAATGCGAAACCGCCGGTGCACTGGAGGCGGGAGCAGGTTCGACAGGAGCGGCCGGATGCGGCGCGATGTAACGTATTTCCGGCGCCGCTCCCGGTACGTTCCGCTTAATGCGGACCTTTACGTCGCCGCGTTCCAGTTCGAACTCAGCAATGTCCTGCTCTTTTAGGAACTCAATAAGTTCTCTTAATTCTTTCTGATTCATAGTTTGGCTGGTTGCTGTACTTGCCCGCTTTAAGGTCTGGGCGGTCTCATGCCCGGTCCGGACATTTTGCTAAATCACTAAAAGTTCCTTGCTGGTGGGCGTTATGACCTCGCATCCATGGTTTGTAACCACAACTGTGTCTTCGATTCGTATGCCCCATTTCCCCGGAAGGTAAACTCCGGGCTCAATGGTGATTGCCATTCCGGGCTGCAATACTTCTTTTTGCCCAGCGGCGATTCGCGGGGACTCATGAATTTCCAGCCCCACGCCATGGCCGGTGGAATGCGTAAAATAACCGGCCAGTCCTGCCTGTTTCAGAACTTTGCGGGCAGCGGCATCCACTTCTTCTGCGGTAATGCCTGCTTTTACCGTCTTCGTTGCAGCTTCCTGCGCAGCTAAGACCGCTTCATAAGCTGCCTTGGCTTCGCGGGACGGCTTGCCGACGTGCACAGTCCGGGTTTCGTCCGAACAATAACCTGCGAGTATAACACCGAAATCGCAGACGACGAACCCCCGGGATGGAATCGTTGCCTGCGAAGCCCTTCCATGGGGAAGGGCAGAACGCTTGCCGGAAGCGATGATCGTGGGGAACGACATCTCGTCTGCGCCGGCGTGGCGGGCCGCAAATTCCATCTCTCCCGCGACTTCCATTTCAGAGATGCCGGGGCGGAGAGTCTCCAGCGCCCGGTCGAAAATTTTTGCGCCCACTCGTGCGGCGTCGCGCATGCGGCCGATTTCGTTTTTGTCTTTTACCATTCTTGCCCGCTCCACCAATGGTGGTGAAGCTTTCAAAAGAAAACCGCGCGGAAGCGCTTTAGCCAGTCTTTGCCGCGCGCCCACAGTGATAGATTCGGCTTCAATGCCCAGCCGCTGGCTGCGACTTTTCCAGTTCGATTTGAGCCACTCACCAACGGAAGAAAGTGGGCCGGTTGGGCTGACGATCGTTTTGGCGCCTTTTACTTCTTCTTTCACCTGCTCGGCATACCGTCGGTCCGTAAAAAAAACGCACTTTGATTCAGAAACCAATAATGCGCCCGCGCTGCCCGTGAATCCGCAGAGATAACGAATGTTGGAAAGATGAGTAACAAGTAAAGCGTCAATGCGATTTTTATGCAGACTGGTCTGAAGCCGCTCTTGCCGGGCTTTGTAGTCCATAGAAGGAGTTTAGCAAGGAAGCTGGAATTGGTCTGAATCCGACACTGCGGCGTCATGGGGGACAAAGACGAAACCGCCGATCTCATTAGAGGAGACCGGCGGTTCGTTTTCCTTCAACGTCAATAACTATGTCTGAATAATGCGTGGAGTAATGAAGAAGATGAGCTCCTGGTTTTGCGTGCTCACCTGACTGTGCTTAAACAAGTTTCCGAGGTACGGGATATTGCCCAGGAATGGCACCTGATCGATGGTTACGGAGTTTTGCGTCTGGATCACGCCGCCAACCACCACAGTGCCACCGTCGGTTACCAGGACTTGCGTGGTAGCTTGCTGCGTGAGCAGGGTTGGGTTGCCTTGAACTTCATGTCCGAAGTCAGGCGTTGTGTTTTCGACGTCCACATTCAGGAAGATGGTCCCTTCTGACGTGATCTGCGGAATCACAGTCAAGCGCAGGAAAGCGTCCACATAGGTAACGGTCGGAGGACCGCCTAACTGCGCCTGCGTAACGATCGGTACACGGACGCCCTGTTTTACCAGCGCCTGAATGTTGTTTTGCGTAACCACGCGAGGACGGGACAGCACCTTTAACAATCCGCGCGACTCGGCCATAGTCAAAATCGCATCAATACGCACATTGTTGCTGAAGTTCAGGAACTGCAGGCCGCTCGTCGGACTGGCTGAAGCAAGATTTGAGAAGAGAGGAATTTGTGTTCCGCTGCTGGAAGTGCTGCCGCTTGCAATTGGATAAAGCGGTGCAGGAACAAGTCCTGAGCCTACTGCGGTCGGAGTCGTGCCCACGCTCTGGTCACCGCCCGCGGCGCTGTGTCCATTGCCCCATCCAAAGCCAAGCTGGGTTCCGATGTCACGCGCAAAGCTGCGGGTTGCAGCCACTACGCGCGCTTCGATTTCTACTTCCTGCGTCTTGCGATCAAGCTGGGTCAACAGCTTGTCAATCGTCGGAATTACGCTGGGAATATCAGAGATAATCACTGCGTTGGTACGGTCATCCGAAATAACGTCGCCACGCTGGGAAAGGAACCGCTTAATTGTCGGCACCACATCTTTGGAGTGGGCATAGCTGAGGAACCGAGTGACAGAAACTTTGTCTACCGCCAGAGCCTCCGCTTCCTGCTGAGCGCGGCGGTCTTCTGCTTCCTTGCGCAAGGTCTCGACAGTTGCGATGCGAAGAACGTTGCCTTCCAGCTGGCGCGCCAAATCATTGTTCTTAAGAACGATGTCGAGCGCCTGGTCCCACGGCACATCGTCTAATACGATGGTTAAAGTGCCTTTTACGTTGGGATCGAGCACCACGTTCAGTCCGCTGATTTCATGGATGAGCCGGAAGAAATCTTTCAGGTCAACATCTTTTAAGTTTACCGAGATCGGTTCCCCCGTGTACTTGGGGCCGGTGATTGCTTCCCGATGCTTCATCTCCGCTTTTTGTTCCGCTGCGAGATTTTCCGCGGGCTGGGGCGCGCCGGCTGTTTGCTCTGCTTCCGGCTGCATGGAAGCGCTCGGCGTCGGAGTAACTATTTCCGGGCGTTCGGCGAATTTGGCTGCCGCATTGCTCGCGCGAACGGAAGGATCGGCAACGGATGCTTTCGCTTGCTCCGCATTTTTTGTTTCCGAAGCCGGTTTGTAGGAAGGTTCTACGAACACGAAATTATTGGCCGATGGTTGCGCGGCTTTTACTTCAACCATTTTGGCTTGCGAAGCAGGCGCCGGGCTGAAGGGGCTACGTGCCGCAGCTACAGGCGCTGCTGGCGATGCGGCCTTGGCGTCAACGGAAGTGTCGTAGACATGCAATACGAGTTTTCCGTCGCCTTCTTTCTGCATTTCATACCGGCAGTCCTGTTTCAGGTCCACCACTACACGGCTCTTCTGCCCGCTCATCCCGAGCCGGACAGCTTTCACGTCCTTGCTTTCAACCAGAACGTGGTTCCGGCGGGTGGCCAGGGCGGTATTCGGCAGGTCAATCACGATGCGAGAAGGATTCTCGAGCGTGGTCACAGTCGGAGAAACCTGGCCGCTTGCCGCGATCTCGACCAGGACTCCATCAGTTGCGTGCACTACCTGGACTCCTCGTAGCGCCGCCGGACTACCGGCCAAATTTCCCGTTTCGCCCGCTGCCGTCCAAATCATCACCGACAGCAGTAGAAATATCCCCAGCAATTGCTTTCGCATGTTCCTTCTCCCAGTAACGGGCCGTTTCGCCCGTTCAAATCTCTAAACTTCTTACGGACCGGAAGGCCCGCCTTTGCCCTAGACAGCAGGTGTTGAAATTCGTTTCGTTACGTCGCGCGTAAACGCTTTGCCTAATTTGTCCTGCAAAGTCTCGCGGAAAATGATCGAGTCTCCCGTGATTTTCACCACGTATCCGTTAAACACAGGGTCATTCTCGTGCAGAAAATAGGCTTTATCCAAAGCATTTTCCACGACCGCGATCATTCCGTTTTCCGATTTCACAATGCCTTTTAAGCTGATCTGATCAATGGCCAGGCACCGCTTGCCCGTCGTGCATCCGGTATTGCTGGCGCTCTGTTCCATCACCGGACTGACGAAGGGATCGCGGCGTCCGGTGAGTACGACTTTGTCTTCTTTCTTCTCGGTGCTCTTGTCGTCCGCCTTCTCCGCAGATTTTTCGCCGGGTGCGGTTTTGGTTTTGGTTACTTCGATGGCGGCTTTTTTCTCTTTCTTGAAAGGATCCTTCTTTACATTCGCGACCTTTTTCTCATTCACAACATGCTTGCGTGACGCTGACGTTGTTTTTGCCGCCGGGTAGGTGGCGACTTTGAGGGGCGATGTATCCGTCTTGACTGTCCCGCTTGCATGGGCAGTTTTCTTCATGGTTGCCGGCGAGGCATGCATAACTGCTGATCTCGCGGGAACGGCTTTGGTCACGGTAGCTTTCGCCGCTACTGCTCTTGCCGGTTTAGCCATTGCTGGCTTCGGCGCAGCCGCTTTGGCCGGTACAGCCTTGACCGCCACCGGCTTGGTGTTCTCTGATTTGAACTGCACGGATTTGACGGCCGGTTTGGCCACGGTGGCGGGCTGGGTTGCAGCGCCGGACTTGGCGGTCTGTACCTGCCTGCTTTGCGCATTATTTTGCGCGCCAGAGTTTTGCCCGAAAGCCACGGGACAAAGCAGCAAGATTGTTCCTGTCAGTACGCTTGTGAATTTCATAACGTCTTCCTGCCTTTCACCGGAGAAACCTTTTGTGTTGAGGCATTCTCATTGCTGTAGAAGGTGGTGGCCACGCAACTAACGACGATGCTTTCATTCGCGGCGTAGTTATAGGTGTGCTTCACCTTGGCCTCGCTGGCTTTCTTGGTTGTAGCTACTGTCAATCCGGAAATATCTACAATCCTCTCCAGTTTCGAAATCTGGTCGAAGAAGCCAAGCACTGAGTAGTACGGGCCATCCAGTTCAATCTGGAAAGGCACTTCGGTGTAGTAGTTGCGTGCCGTGACCGGGCTCGCGGTATAGCTGCGGATCTCAATTCCCGCTTTGCGCGCTTCCGCGTCCAGCATCTTGATGAATCCGTCTACTTCCTTCTCATCGGGCACAATGCGGCGTTCGATGTCGAGCTGCTGTTTTAAACTCGCCACCTGGCGTTCCATCTCCGCAAGCTTGGGGCGGTAACGCTCCAATTCCTGATTTTCCTGGAGCTTGGCGCTCAGGTCGTGCTGCGCTTTATCGTTAGTGTCCTGCTGTCCCTTAAAGATCACGAAGTACAGGGCCGCAGTTATGACTAAAGCGCCAATTACGAGCGCGCCCCACTGTTTTAGACCCGGCATCTCATTGAATTTTTCCATATGCTCGCCCCTAGGACTTCGCTTTCTGGCAGGTCAACGTGAACTGGAATGCCTGCATGTCTTTCACTGCTGCATCTTGGAATGTTTCCTTGATCTCTATGTTTCCGAAGTAGCCCGTCTTTTGCAGATTGGCAATCAAGTTCGCCACCGCATCCGCGCTGAGCGCCATGCCGTGAATTTCAATATTGGCGCCCTGATCCGTCATCTTGTCCAACCACACGGCCTCGGTGCTATTGATCGTGCCGGCAATCATGTTCATCAGACTGACTGGACCGGTCTGGCCCGCCCGTAATTGATCAATTACGTCCACGCGGCGCTTGTAGTTTTCCGCTTCACGCTGGCGCTCCATGTACCGGGCCTTGACGTCGGCGAGTTCATGATTTTTTTGTTCGGCAACTTTCATCTGAGCGTCAATCCGCTGCTTCTGTTGGTCCAGGTGGTACCAGTATCCAAAGTTGGCCGCACCCGCCAAGGCGAGGACGATCAATAGTTTCACCTGGGGTGATCCAGCGCTGCCCATTTCCATGACTGCAGCTGAGGACGGGCCTCCGCCTTTTTTGCTCTTCGGTTTCGGAGCTCCCAGTAAATTGATTCGGATCATAGGTTTTCAAAGCTCCTTAAAGCCAAGCCAACCGCAACCGCCAGTTGGCCCGCGTTCTGTTCAATCAGTTCAGCGCCGAGTCCTCCCGTGGGAGGGGCGATTCTCTGGAACGGATTAAAAATTTCCACCGGCAGGGAGAATTCCTGCCGCAATGCCTCGAGCAGGCCGGGAACTTTTGATGAACCGCCCGCCAGGAAGATTTTCTCGATGTGTTCTCCGGCAGCGCTGGCGCGGAAGAAATCGAAAGTTTTCTGAATTTCGAGCACGATAATTTCCGTCACCTGCTGTAACACCGGGGTCTTGGCGTCTTCGCTGACGGTGCCGACTTTGCGGCCCAGCTTGAGAGCTTCCGCGTCGTCGAAACTCAAATCGAGTTCTTTCTGCAATGAGTCCGTGTACTGATGCCCGCCCACGCTGACGTCGCGCGGGAACAGCGGCGTGGTGCCTTTTACGATGTTGATGTTCATTACGCTCGCGCCCAGGTTTAACAAGGCAACCACCTGGTTGGGTGCGGGTTCGTAGTTGTACTCGTAGCAGTTCTGCAGGGCCAACGCATCAATGTCCACAATAGCCGGGCTTTTGCCGGCCATCGAGAGTACGTTGGTGTAGTTCAGAATCTTGTCCTTTTTGACGGCGACCAGGAGCACATCCATTTGCGGGCTGCCGGAATCTTCGGAAAGGATCTGGTAATCGAGGTTTACGTCGGCCAGATCGAAGGGAATATGCTGCGCGGCCTCTTTCTCGATTGTTTCCGCCAATTCCTGGTCACTCATCGAGGGCAGCGAGATCCGCTTAATGATCACGGAATGTCCGCTCACCGCGGTGGCGACAGACCTAGTCTTGATATCGTTGTCGGTGAAGAGTTTTGAAATTGCGCTCGAAACCGTTCCCGAATCCACGATCATCGAATCCACGACGATATCTGGAGCAAGGGCCTCGATTCCAAGATGTGCAACCTCGATGCCGTTGCGCCCCTTCTTCAGTTCGACTGCCTTGATGCTTGAGGAGCCGACATCCAGACCAACAATTGACTTTGATCCGAATCCAAACATTGTGTCCGCCTTAGTAGCGCCCGCATTGCTGCCGGGCGCTTAAAAATTGCCTAACTTTGTCCCGCAGCCTTCGCGGCCGCAGCCAATTTCTTTTTTCCCTTCACTTCCATCTGGTTGGATTTTTCTTCCATCCACTGGTCCAGCTTCGATTTTTTGAAGCGCCAGCGGTTTCCCAGCTTGAAGGCGGGAATTTTCTGCTCGCCTACGTACTTGTAAAGCGTGTCCGCACTCACTCCCAGGTACTGCGAAGCCTGGCGAATATTCATGACTTCTCGCGAGTCGGCCATAGTTTCGTTCCCAGCCCACAGAAATCGTTTGCCCAACCTGTCCTTATCGGCGAATCAGGCAAAATCTTGGAAATGCCATCCCCTACTGAACTGTGTTCAAGTGGATTTTGGTGGACTGAGCATATCTCAACCCCTGAAAACCGGATGTCGAAGTGAAATCCCGGTTTTTTCAGGGTTTTATGCCCATATTTTGGAAATTACTTTCGGAACCAGCGCGGAACATCTCTATTAGCTGTAGTCAAGATGCGCAGATGTCTATATGTAGTATCTTGTTGGAGGCGGATAACCCTTCATCTCCAGTCACATAACCAAAGTACTTTGGACGGTACTAAGGTCGTTGTACGGGTGGAGCAGGGCAAAACCCAGCGTTCTCCGGTCAACGTCCGCTCACACCGTCGCAGTAGCGTCAGAAACCGGAAATTCTGGCAGAAAGCCTGTTATTTGCCTTGCAGGTTCTTCATCAGCGGCAGGAATGGGTAAATGAATAAGCTTTCTTTATTGCTGCTAAACTTAAGGCAGCGGTTCGTTTAAGAACCGGCATCCAATTTTTTAAGCTCTCAATTTCAGGAATTTTTAGCGATGTTCCCTCGTTTATTTCAGATCGGCAGTTTCAGTATGCCGACGTATGGATTTTTAGTTGCCCTCGGAGTGTTTGTGGGCTTGTGGGTCAGTGTGCGTTACAGCCGGCGGCAAGGAATAGATCCAGAACTGGCATGGAATTTTGGAATAACGACGGTGCTGGCTGGAATCATCGGGTCCAAAGTTCTGTACATTTTTTACGAAGGTATTTACAAGACTCCTCGGGAAATTTTTAGCCTGAGCACGCTGCAGGCGGGAGGAGTTTTTTCCGGGGGATTGATCGGAGCATTCATTGCCGCTGCCTGGTACATCCGCAAACACCGTATGCCCGCTTTGGCGACATGTGACGCATTTGCCACCGGCTTGGCTCTTGGACATTCCATTGGCCGGCTGGGATGCTTTGCCGCGGGCTGTTGCTGGGGGAAGCCGACGCATCATTTTTGGGGCGTGACTTTTACCAATCCTCTTGCCAGCCAGCTTGTAGGTACGCCGCTGGGAGTGGCGCTTGAACCTACGCAGCTTTTTGAATCGGCGGTGGAACTGGCCAATTTCTTCATCCTCGCCTGGATGTTGAAGCGCAAGAAATTTGATGGGCAGGTTTTTGCGGCGTATTTGATTCTTTACGGAATCGCACGCTATCTGCTCGAATTCATACGCGATGATCCCGGCCGCGGCGAAATGTTTGGAGGCCTGATGACCGGCACGCAATTCATCGCTCTTTGTCTGGTCGTTGGTGGCGGATTTATCTGGTGGTGGCGTTCCGCTCCCAAGGCGGTTCCGGTAGCGGTCACCCGCTAAACCTGGTTCTGGCGCGGCTCTCCTTACCATGCCTGCAAAATTCCCATGGAAAATTGTGGTGAATGCCGAGAGCGCAGGTGACCGCCTCGACCGCTTTCTGGTAGCGCAGATTGCGGATGTAAGCCGTGCGCGGGTTCAGCAGCTCATTTCACAAAATAAAGTTACAGTAGATGGCGCTCCCGGCAAAGCGTCTCTGCGATTGCGTGGAGGAGAGCAGGTAGAGATTTTCGATGAAGTGGAAGTTTCGCCCTTGCGGGCGATGGCAGAAGACATCCCGCTGGAAGTAGTTTTCGAAGATGAAGATATTGCGGTCATCAACAAGGCTGCGGGAATGATGGTGCATGCCGGCGCTGGCGCCACTGAGAACGAGAAGAATCGGGGGACGCTGGTGAATGCGCTCCTCCACCGCTTCGGCAGTCTTTCCGGTGTGAGCGGCGACCTTCGCCCCGGCATTGTGCACCGCCTGGACAAGGCGACCAGCGGACTCATCATTGTCGCGAAAAATGATTCGGCGCACCGCAAGCTGGCCGGGCAGTTTTCCCGCCGGGAAGTTAAGAAAACTTATATTGCGCTGGCGCATGGGTGGGTGAAGCAGGAAAAGGGAACGATCACCAGCAGCATCAGCCGCGACCGGGTGCGCCGCACGCGAATGACTACGCGCCGCGCGGACGGGCGGGATGCTTTTACAGAATATAAAGTAGTGAAGCGGATCAATTCTGTTTTCGGCAAATTTACTTTACTTGAACTGAAAATCGGCACCGGGCGAACGCACCAAATCCGGGTCCACTTGTCATCTCTAGGGCATCCGGTAGTTGGGGACGCGCTTTATGGAGCGCCACGTGAAGTGCGCGCCCGCGGCGCCGGACAAAACCAGGCGCTTTCATTGCAGCGGAATTTCCTCCATGCGGCGGCTTTGGAGTTCCGCCATCCCCGGACGGAGGGGAAGCTTGCCTTCCAGTCGGTTCTTCCGGCTGAGCTGCAAGAATATTTGCAACAAATTATTGCTGAGTATAATAAGGAACAATGAGGTTCCGTAATCTTCTTCCAGGGGTAGGAATTTTAGCGTGCCTGTTGCCGTTGCTGGCGCAAGTGCCGGCGAACCAGAGCTTGCCTGCTGATCCGGCGTCGGTCAAAGCGCAGGAGCAGCGTCCGCCAGCGCCACCCCCGCAACGACACAACCAGCCTGCTGCGCCTACGGCGCAAACGCAAGAACGGAGCGCGCCCGCTCCGAATTCCGGCGCGAATGCGGATCTGCCAGCGGTTGCTTCAAGTGATGCCCAGGATGAGCCAGGCGCGGTAATCCGCGTGCCCGTGAACGAAGTGCCCGTAATTTTTACCGTTACCGACAAACATGGTCATTATGTAAAAGATCTCAGCAAGGACGATTTCCAGGTTTTAGATAACGACGCGCCGCAAAAGATCAATAGCTTTCAGAATGAGACCGACTTGCCGCTCGAAGTAGGGCTGTTGATTGATGCCAGCAACTCGATCCGCGACCGGTTCAAGTTTGAGCAGGAATCAGCGGCGGCATTTCTCAACCAGATCATTCGTCCACGGTATGACAAGGCATTCGTCGTAGGCTTTGATGAAACTCCCGAAGTGACGCAGGACTTCACCGATAACACCGAAAGCCTGGGCCGGGGGATCCGCATGTTGCGCCCCGGCGGAGGCACGGCCCTTTTCGACGCTTTATATTTCGCCTGCCGCGATAAATTGCTGAAAGAGCAAAATAACGGCCCCATGCGCAGGGCAATCATTCTTCTGAGTGACGGTGAAGATGACCTGAGCCATGTGACGCGCGAAGAGGCGATTGATATGGCGGAGCGCGCCGATGCGATTGTCTACACGATTAGCACGAATACTTCCGGCGGCGGGACGCGGGGAGACAAGATCATGCAACGGATTGCCGAAGCGACCGGCGGCCGCACGTTTGTCCCCTTTCAGCTTTCCGATGTGGCCGATGCTTTCCAGCAAATACAGACAGAACTAAGAAGCCAGTATGCGCTTTCCTATCGCCCCTCCAACTTCAGGGCGGATGGGCAATACCATACGATTGAGATTCAGTTGCAAAACCGCAAACGCAAAGGGCTGCACGTGCGCGCCAGACGCGGATATTACGCTCCTACGCATTGAGCTGACTAGACCATCCTGTTGACTCGTTCGCAGTAGGCATTCTTCGTATTTCAATAGAGCATAAAACCGCCGCACTTTTCCGCATTTTGAAACCTTTTCATCTGCAATAATAGCCAGTTTGCCATTTCTGAAGTTTCACATGGTCAAATACATCTAACGTTGAGGGAATTGCTTGCATGGGACATCCTGCGCTGGACTTGAGTTCGAAAAATGCAGTGGTGGTCGGAGGAACTTCAGGAATTGGATTGGGGTTGGCTTTGGGATTGGCGGAGGCGGGAGCCAATGTAGTGGCTACGGGACGGCGCGCCGAACTCTGTGAATCGGCAGCTTCGCAAATAAAGAGGTTGGGCCGTAAGTCTCTGGCGCTTACATGCAATGTGATGGAGCGTTCGAGCGTGGAAGCGCTCGAAAGAAAAGTGACGGCAGAACTGGGGAACGTCCACATTCTGGTAAATTGCGCGGGGACAACCAAGCGGACCCCTACACTGGACGTTCAGGAAAATGACTGGAACAACATTATGGAGACGAACCTGACCGGTACATTGCGCGCCTGCCAGGTTTTTGGCCGCGGCATGGTCGAGAGAAAATACGGCCGCATCATTAACATCGCTTCTCTTTCTTCTTTTGTGGCGCTGTTTGAAGTGGCAGCCTACACCGCCAGCAAGGCGGCTGTCGCTGCCCTCACGAAATCGCTGGCCATTGAATGGGCCCCTTACGGGGTTTGCGTGAATGCCATTGCCCCCGGAGTCTTCCGTACAGACCTGAATACCAATTTGCTGGATGGCACAGCGCGCGGCAAAGAATTCCTGGCCCGCACGCCGATGAGGCGGTTTGGCAAACTGGATGAACTGGTCGGCGCGGCCGTGTTGCTTGCTTCCGATGCGGCCAGTTTTCTTACAGGCCAGGTGCTCGCGGTGGATGGAGGATTTTTGGCGAGTGGAGTAAATCAATGAGCTTGCGCTGCATTCTGCGGTCAAGGCATATTGCTGGTTAAGCATCACAGAACAAAAATGCCGGCCAGAGGCCGGCGCTACTCACTTCAGTGAGGTCACGATGAGTCCGGCTACTCTTCCAGAGATGGACAAGATGGTGTTCCGCCGCACGAATGCGAAAGCAGGGCGTCACATCAGTGTGACTCCGCAAAACAGCGTGAACGTCCATCTTTCTTATGGCCGGATCATTCTGGATGCGCGCACGCCGCAGGTGGCGTTCAAGAATGGCGGACAGGAGACGGGCCTGATATGCCTTTCCGGTTCAGCGGATGTGCAGGTCGGAAGCGAACGCTCCCATTGCGTTCAGTACGATTCCATATACATTCCGCGCGACAGCGAGATTGAAGTAAAAGGAACGCCACAGGTAGATTTCGCGGAGTTTTCTTCGGACGTGGAACACCACTATCCGTTGCAGTTTGTAAGCTACGCGGGAATCTCTAAAAATCCGGGCCTGAAATTTTCAACCGGAGCGCCGGGGAGCCAGCGTCACTTGAGCATTTGCCTGGGGAAAAATGTGCAGGCGGGGCGCTTGGTCGCGGGATTTACTTTTTCGGAGCCGGGGAACTGGACGAGCTGGCCTCCGCATGAACACGCAAAGATGCTGGAAGAGATGTATGTCTATTTCAACATGCCGGCTCCGGCGTTTGGGTTGCAGCTTGTGTATAACAACACCGAATATCCGGAACTGGTCGTGCCCGTGCGTGATGGAGACGCGGTATTGATGCCGAGCGGCTTTCATCCGAATGTGGCAGTGCCGGGGTACTCCATTGGATTTTTATGGGCGATGGCGGCGCACCGCGAAAAAGAAGACCGGCAGTTCGGTGTGGTGAATGTGCAGCCGGGCTTTGACCAGCGCGGATCGGGGCTGGAAGCCAGCCACAAGTAAGCGACAAGAGTAAGCGGCGCGAATTTCGCCAAATAAATACAGGACTCGTTTGATGGATCAGCCTTCGAATTCGTTCTCCGGGCCGGTTGCGGCCTCCCCTTCTCCGCTGAAGAACGCGGCGGAGAAGATCACCCGCTACCGCTGGACCATCTGCGCGCTGCTATTTTTTGCCACGACCATCAATTATGTGGACCGCCAGGTCATCAGCTATCTCAAAGAATATTTTTGCCGGCCCACGGCGCAGGGCGGTTTTGGCTGGAGCAATCAGGATTTTTCCTATCTGACTTCTGCCTTCACCGGATTCTATGCGGGAATGACGGTCCTGGCCGGCTGGTTCATTGACAAGATAGGGACCAAGCTCGGGCTGGCGCTCTCGCTCATTATCTGGTCCATTTGCGGCATTGCGAATGCGTTTGTTGGCGGCATGCTACGAATGCATATCATTGTGCGCAGCGCGTTCGCCATTGGCGAAGCTGGGAATTTTCCAGCTTCCATCAAAACTGTCGCCGAATGGTTTCCCAAGCGGGAGCGCGCACTGGCTACAGCCATTTTTAATGCAGGCACCAACTCTGGAGCCATGGTGGCCGCGTTGGTCGTGCCTGCCATCCTCATTCATTTTGGTGACGCGGTCGGCTGGAAAATAGCCTTCATCATCACCGGCGTGGTGGGATTTCCCTGGCTGATTTTTTGGTTCTGGCTGTACGACACGCCGTCAAAGCACTCCAAAGTCAGTAAGGCGGAACTCGACTATATCCGCGTGGATGACGAGCTAGCGGCCCGCGCCGCCGGGGCGAACGATGAGCAGCCGAAAATCTCATGGCTGCGCCTGTTTCGTTACCGCCAACTCTGGTCCTTTGTTACCGGCAAAGCGCTGACGGACGGAGTGTGGTGGTTTTACCTGTTCTGGCTGCCCGACTATCTGCACAAGCAATTCCACATGACGGACAGGCAAATTATGCTGCCAACGTTCACCGTGTATGGAATTTCCATCATCGGCAGTATTTACGGTGGCGCGGTCCCGATGAAGATGATCAAGCGCGGCATGAGCGTTTACAAGGCCCGCATGACCACCATGTTCCTCATCGCCTGCCTGCCGCTGCTGGTTTTGCTGACCCAATTCTTCGGAGACGTGCATCGTTTCGGCAGCGCTGCCGCCCCGCTTGCCCTCGCGATGATTTCTGTGGGGGCCACGGCGCACCAGGCGTGGTCCGCGAATCTGTTTACCACGGTTTCAGACATGTTTCCGAAAACAAACATTGCCTCCGTTACAGGCATTGGGACCATGGCCGGCGGCATCGGAGGGGTGCTGGTGCAGTTGCTGGCGGGAAAGCTCACAGACACATTCATTCGAGCGCCGCAGACCGCATATCTTTTTATGTTCTTTGTTTGCGGGTTGAGTTATCTGATCGCGTGGGGACTGATGAAAATTCTGGTGCCGCAGCACAGAGTAATCACGCAGATTTAGTTCCGAGGATTGACGCATGCCGCTGAAGATCAAAGCAAGGCCAGATTGCCGCTGGGACCTGGTCAGTTTAGGCGAGGTAATGTTGCGGTTTGATCCCGGGAACCACCGCGTTTGGACAGCGCGAAATTTTTCGGTGTTCGAAGGCGGAGGCGAATACAACGTCGCGCGCGGGTTAAAGCGCTGCTTTGGGCTGGATACGGCCATAGCGACTGCCTTTGCGGACAATCCGATTGGACGGCTGATTGAGGATTTGATCTACCAGGGCGGCGTGGACCAGTCGCTGGTGCGCTGGGTGGAATACGACGGGAGTGGCCGCAACGTCCGCAATGGCCTGAATTTTACCGAGCGCGGATTTGGAGTGCGCGCGGCGCTGGGATGCTCCGACCGTGGGCATACGGCCGCGTCCCAAATGAAGCCGGGCCAAATTGATTGGGAAGAAATTTTCGGGAAGCATGGCGCACGCTGGTTCCATACGGGCGGAATTTTCTGCGCGCTTTCAGAGACCACGCCGGAAGTTGCGCTCGAAGCGATGAAAGCGGCGCGGAAATATGGGACGGTCATCTCCTACGATCTCAATTACCGCGATTCCCTGTGGAAGGGAATTGGCGGGAAAAAGCGCGCTCAGGAAGTGAATCGCGGGCTGGCTGCTTTCGTGGATGTGATGCTCGGGAATGAAGAGGATTTTTCTGCCGCGTTGGGATTCCAGGTTCCCGGCCTGGATGAGCACATTTCAAAGATTGAAAGCGACGCATTCAAGAAGATGATTGAAGCGGTGGTAAAAGAATTTCCGTTCAAGGCGGTGGCGACGACTCTGCGCAAAGCAAAGACGGCAACATTAAACGACTGGGGCGCGATTTGCTACGAAGACGGCAAGTTCTATGAAGCCAAAAGCCGCGAGAACCTGGAAATCTTCGACCGCGTCGGTGGCGGTGACTCCTTCGCCTCAGGATTGATTTATGGCTTTCTCAGCGGACAAGGCGCGCAATGGGCGGTGGAGTGCGGCGCGGCACATGGCGCACTGGCTATGACCACCCCCGGCGACACGACCATGGTCACGCTGAAAGAAGTGATGCAGGTGATGAAAGGCGTGGGAGCGCGCATTGCCCGCTAGATTCGCAGCGCCGCCGTAAACGGCGGCACCGCGCGGGAATGGCAAAATGATCTGCATAGCGCGACCGTCCCGGCAATGTGTGGAATGGCAAAAATGAATGCGTACGCCGCCATCCCCGGCGGCAAATGTCAGGTAAACGGATTTGATTGTGTCGGTCTATTAAACTTTATTCGAGTGAAGAATCAGCATGACCAAAGAAGAGTGCAAAAAGAGAATCATTGAAATTGGAGTTGTTCCGGTCGTCCGTGCTTCGACGCCGCAAATGGCGCGGCAGGCGGCTGAGGCCGTTCTCGCCGGAGGCGTTTCGGTTGTGGAGATCACGATGACGGTTCCAGGTGCGGTTGAATTGATCGCGCAACTTGTCAGCACGTTGGGTAAGGAGCTGCTGGTTGGCGCGGGCACTGTTCTTGATGCCGAAAGCGCGCAGCGCTGCTTCGATGCAGGGGCGGAATTCCTGGTAAGCCCGGGCTTCAACACGGAAACCGTGAAGCTCGCCAACGGCAAAGGCAAATTGATGATGGCCGGAGCGCTGACGCCAACCGAAGTGATCACGGCGTGGAAGACGGGTAGCGATATCGTCAAAATATTTCCCTGCGGGACTGTTGGCGGCGCGAAATACATAAAAGCATTGAAGGCGCCGCTGCCGCAAATTCCGATGGTCCCTACTGGAGGCGTGAACCTGAGTACTGCTGCGGAATTCATTCAGGCGGGATCGGAGGCGCTGGGCATTGGCGGAGAATTGGTTTCAGCAGAAGCGCTCAAATCCGGCAATACGCAAAAAATCACCGAAGCCGCCCGGCAATTCGTGGAAATCGTGCGGGAAGCCCGGGCAAAAATGGCGGCATAAGCATCAACGCGCGACCGCAGGCTTGATGTTTGAGACGTTTGTGTGTAGAGCAAAATGAAAACAAATGCGCTTTAAGAGCATATCGCTCCCCGCACAACTGCAGAGTTAAAGAATCAAATTTTAGAATTCAATTACGGCTTGATTGTGATCTCGCTTCCGGAATACTGCACGATTTTGTCCGGCCTGTCGGATGCCGCTATACCCACGCCATGATTTTCACCGACGAATACAATCTGAAAAGTTCGCGATTGCAACATGCCGGGGAAAGTCCTTTTACGCGCGCCGATTGTTAGGGACTGGCGCGCTTCATCCCAATGGAAAGGGATAGTGGCGTAAACGCCTTTTTCATAATTGTAGTTGTCGTTTTCATCTTCATAGAGCGTGAAGTCTCCATCTGCCCCGCGATACACGCGCAACTCTATTGGATCTTCCGGCATTTGCGTAGACCACTCCATCTTCGGGCCGAGAGACACGATCGAACCGGCGCGAACAAAGAGAGGTATGCGGTCCAGCGGAGCGGCGGCGCTGACGGTCTGCGGGCCGCGGAACGAAACCCCGCTCCAGAAGTCATACCACTGTGAATCTGGCAGATATACTTGCCGGCTGTTGACCGCAGGCTCAGTGACGGGGTTTACCATCAACGCTGGGCCATACATAAATTGATCGCCAATGTTGGCGGCGCGAGTGTCTGTGCGGAAGTCCATGACCAGGGCCCGCATGGGTGTGTAAGCCTGGCTGGTGGTCATCCATGCCAGGGAATAAATGTAGGGCAGAAGCCGGTAGCGCAAAGTATCGAAGTTGACGAGAATTTTCTCAGCTTGCGGGCCATATGACCACAGTTCATTCTGGTCGGGCACACGTGTGCCGTGCACGCGCAGTATGGGGTTGAACGTGCTGAACTGAAACCAGCGCACGAACAATTCGCGGTACTTGGGATCATCAGGATTGCCGGTGACGAAGCCGCCGGTGTCGGTCGTCCAGTAGGGAAGTCCCGACAGGGAATAATTCAGTCCTGCCGGAATTTGCTTCTTGAGAAAGACCCAATCGGCATTGATATCGCCGGACCAGACGGTGACTGCATTGCGCTGCGCCCCGGCAAATGCCGAGCGCGAAAGAATGAATACGCGCTTCTGATCGGTTTCAGCGCGCTGCCCCTCATAAACGCCGGTTGTGTGGAGCAGCGGGAAGGTGTTGGCATAGCGCGCGCCGCTGCCGGGAAAAACTTTGTTGTTCACCAAAATATTTGTTTCGCGATCTTCCGTCTCAGGCTCGTCTGTGTCCAGCCACCAGGCGTCAGCCCCGAGCTTAAACAGCCCATTATCCATTAGGCTCCAATAGTATTTCCGGGCGGCGGGATTGAATGCGTCGTAGATCGCCTGCCCCGCTGGATGAAATCCGGGCGTCACAGACTTCGCAACAAAAAAGCCTTTTCGGGCCATGTCATCGTAAGTTTCCGAGCCGGGGCGGAATGAAGGCCACACGGAAATCATCACGTGGAAGTGGTCGGCGTGCAGCTTATCGAACATTCCTTTGGGGTCGGGATAGCGCGATTTATCGAACCTCGGCTCGCCCATGATGTTCCACCAGAACCAGTCCTGCACAATGTTATCGGCGGGAATGTGCAGGTCGCGGTACTTCTGCGCGATGCCTTCAATTTCCGCCTGCGTGTTGTACTTGTTTTTGCACTGCCAGAAGCCATAGGCCCATTTGCCAAACAGCGGCGGCGCGCCGGTCAACTCGCGGTAGCCCGCGATGATTTTGTCGAACGCAGGTCCATATATGAAGTAGTAGTCCATGGCATCCGCCACTTCCGAGCTGAGATAAAGAGCGTTGAGAAAGCGATTGTTGAAGCGGCTGCGCGATGTATTGTTCCAGAAAAGTCCATAGCCATTGCTGGAAAGAAAAAATGGAATGCTGATGTTGGTGTTGTCCTGCGAAAGGTCTACTTCCTCGCCACGATAGTTCCAAACGCCAGCCTGATGCTGCCCCAGCCCATAAAAGCCCTCGTACGACCCCCATAGCTTGGAATACAGTTCGGAGTGGTAAGTGTTCTCCCCATTGACCACCACCGGAGTTAATGTGGCTTCTGTTTGCTCGAATAATTTATTGCCGGAGAGATCGTAAAAATCCACACTCCCGTCTTTGCGCGTGACGGCAACTTTCAAAGCGTCCGTGGTAAGCGTGATGTCTTTGTCCGAACTCTGTACCGTGAATGGAACGGAGGGCCACTGGTTCTTAATGACTACCTGGTTCTTAAGATTGGGGATGGTGGACGCCGGCGAAAAGATTACGCGGACCATGGAATCCGAGCAGACTTGCAACTTTATCACGCCGGATTTTCGGGTGAACTGTACGCCATCTTGCTGCTGCTTAAAGTCAGTAACCGGATTGAGCGGGTTCCATTGAGCGCGGGCGGGAAGATTGCCAAAAACAAATGTGAACAGAAGAACGGCAAAAAGAATCTTGATCCTCACGATTGACGTACCCCCTCTGATTTTCAGTTTTGTTCTGTGCACAGCGAACGCAGCTGCTCTGCTGCAACTTCCGGAGTGATGTCGCGTTGCGGGGTCCCCAGCATTTCAAACCCGACCATGAACTTTCTTACCGTCGCCGATCTTAGCAGCGGTGGATAAAAATGCGCATGGAAGTGCCATTCCGGATGCTTTTCGCCATCGCTTGGCGACTGATGAAAGCCCATTGAATAGGGAAAAGGAACATCAAATACCCGGTCGTAGCCGGAAACCATTTGCTTCAGTATTCTTGCCAACGAGGTAATTTCATTTTCCGTAAATTCCGGAAAAGCGCCCAGATGGCGGCGGCTGCATAGCAAAATCTCAAACGGCCATACGGCCCAGAAAGGTACCAGCGCAATAAAGTCTGCGTTCTCGCAAACAATGCGCAGCTTCTGGTCCTGTTCAATTGGCAGGCAATCGCATAGCAGGCAAGCATTCCGCTCGGAGAGATATTTGCGCTGCGTTGCCAATTCTCTGGCTGGCGCCAATGGAATAGATGCCGAGGCCCAAATCTGGCAGTGAGGGTGCGGATTGCTGGCGCCCATGAGTTCGCCGCGGTTTTCGAAAATCTGCACGTGATTGATGCCGGCCATTGTCCCGAGCTCGCGGGATTGTCGCGTCCACGCGCGTATGACCTCTTCGATTTCAGTGAGAGGCAGGCTTGATAAGCTCAAATCATGGCGGGGCGAAAAACACATCACGCGGCAAATGCCCGGCTCTCCCTGGGCGACGAAGAGTCCTTTGCCGAGTAAATCAATCCGTTCGCGGGAAACGTCGCGTTTCAGCGCGGCGAAATCATTCTCGAAAACAAAAGTATTGGAGTATGCCGGGTTTTTCGCGCCGCCAGCGCGGATGTTTCCCGGACACAGATAACATTCGGGATCGTAGGCCGGGCGTTCTACAACTGCTGTATGTTCGGTTGCCCCTTGCCATGGACGCTGTGTGCGGTGCGGCGAAACCAGCACCCATTCGCCGGTCAAAGGATTGAATCGTCTATGCGGATCTTCCGTTAGTCTCAAAGTTCTTCACCAGTTTGCAAATAGCAAGGGATCAGTCATGATAAAAGTAGCGTGCCTGCCAGATACAGCTTAATCTTATGGCAACGATTGCTGGATTGAATGCGCGAGTGCATGCGCCATTAATATCGGATATTTTCTGAGACAGGCCATTCGTAAAATGTCATTACCGCAACAGCGAACATTCCGTGCGCCTGGCCGCGTCAATCTTATTGGCGAACATACCGACTATAACGACGGCTGGGTCCTGCCCTGCGCCATTGATTTCCAGACGAGGGTCGCTGTAACAGCGCGATCTGACAACATGCTGGTCTTAAAATCAGCCGCTTTTGCAGAGGCGTACGAATTTGATTTGGCAGACCTGCCGAAACAGCGTCTGGGTGCGTGGTGCGATTATGTTCTCGGCATCGCCGTTGTTCTGCAGAAGCGCGGCCGGCAATTAAGCGGAATGGAACTGGCAATCAGGAGTGATGTTCCATCGGGCGCGGGGTTGAGTTCTTCCGCGGCCATTGAAGTTGCCAGCGCGCTCGCATTTTTGAGCTCCAGTAAAAATCATTTGCCCGGCCCCGAACTGGCCAGACTTTGCCGCGCGGCCGAAAACAACTTTGTAGGCGCGAAGGTAGGCATTATGGACCAGTTTGTGTCCTGCATGGGAAAAGCGCACCATGCTCTTCTGCTCGATTGCCGATCTTTGGAATATAGACTGGTGCCGATTCCCGCTCACGTGCGCATGGTGATTTGCAATACGATGGTGAAGCACGAGCTGGCAAGCGGCGAATATAACCGGCGCCGCGCGGAGTGCGAGGAGGGAGTCCGGCTTCTTTCCCGCTGGTATCCGGGCATAAAAGCGTTGCGCGATGTTTCTCTTCCGCAACTGGAGGCGCATACCCGGGAACTCCCCGCGGCCATATACAAGCGCTGCGCTCACATAATTTCAGAAAATCAAAGAACGCAAAACGGGGCAGACGCGCTGGCCGCGGGCAATCTTGAACATTTCGGCATGCTCATGCGGAAGTCCCATGAGAGCCTGCGCGACCTTTATGAGGTCAGTTGCCGGGAACTCGATCTCATGGTGGAAGCGGCTGAAGGACTTACAGGCTATTGGGGCGGGCGGATGACTGGCGGCGGATTCGGAGGATGCACGGTAAATCTGGTCGAAGCGAAAAATGCCGCGCAATTTTCCCATGAAATTTCAGAAAAATACCGCAGCAAGACCGGAGCCCAGCCGGATGTTTACATTTGCAAAGCGTCCGATGGAGCCATTGTGGAAAACTGCTGAATTACCTTAAGGTTAGCGTTTACATAAGCCATTTCCGCGTTGTGTTTCTTCTGCTTCTCTCTTAGAATGAGCGCGTCTTACCGCTCCACTATGTTACGCACCGATTGATCGCCAGCTCTATGCGGCAGCTTACTATTCGTAAAAATTCCAATCCGCCTTATGAGGAGCATAATGTCTATTCCGCAATTAAATTTTGCTCGTGCTTGTTCTGGACGAAGATTTCTGGCCGCCGCAATCTTCCTATTGTGCTCTTCAATATTAATTTTCGCGCAGGATGCTCCTGCGCACATTCCTGCCATTGGTTTCGACATGGGCATTGGCGTAGCGCCGGCTCACCCGGGTCATGCCAAAGTGGAAGACAGTCCACTGATCGACGATGGCTACTTCAATGGCGCACCCGTCGGGGGCTTTGGCGCGGGGACAATTGGCCGGACGTATCGCGGCGACTTTGCCCGCTACCATCTAAAAATCGGCGTTCATAAATATGAGACTGTCGCCTCCAATCAATTCGCATTGTTCACGGAATCGGAAGGGAAGCGCTATGCGCAGGCGCTGTGGACGGGCAAGCCGAAGGACCTGAGTTCGTGGAATTGGAATTATCCGGTGGGCGCGGGTACTTATCACTCGCTTTATCCCAAAGCCTGGACGCAATATAAAAATTCTGACCTGCCCATTGTCGCCACGGTCGAGCAGTTTTCCCCTATCCTGCCGAATAATTACAAAGAAACCAGCTATCCCGTAGCGGTATACAACTGGACCCTGCAAAATCCCACGGACCACGAGGTGAAAACCAGCATTCTATTTTCCTGGACCAATATGCTGGGCTGGTTTGGCGACTATCGTCACGACTTCGCCGGGAAAAACAGCGCAGATGATTACGACGAGGTCAAAACTGAGAACACAAAACTGGGCCGCATGGTCGGGATCGTATTCAACCGCCATCGTCGTGGAGACGTGCGCGAAGAGTGGGATGGCCAGTTCGTAATTGCCGCGCCAGAATTGCCGGGCGTGAGCATTTCTACTCATGCCACCTACCTTGCCGAGGGCAAAGGCGACGAAATATGGAAGACCTTTAGCCAGGATGGAACGCTGGACAACGCAGGCACCAACTTTGCCTCCTCCGGCGAGCCCATTGCCGGGGCCATCGCTCTGAGCGTCACACTCAAACCGGGAGAAACGCGAGTTGTGCCTATGGTGCTCGCCTGGGACCTGCCTATCATGGAATTCGGCCAAGGGACGAAATGGTGCAAGCGGTACACGGCGTTCTTCGGCAAGACCGGACAGAATGCCTGGGCCATTGCGCGCACCGGACTGGAGCAGGATAAATCCTGGAGCGAAGCCATTGATGCGTGGCAAGCTCCTTACATCAATGACGACACCACGCCGGCTTGGTATCGCGGCGAGCTTTTCAATGAAATGTATTACCTTGCCGACGGTGGAACGTTCTGGGACAACGGGCGTGTGGACGGGACTCCGGAGTCGCATTACCACTTCACGTACCTGGAATGCTATGACTATCCATTTTATTCGACCCTCGATGTGCGCTTTTATGGCTCCATGCATTTGGTGAAGTGGTGGCCGGATATTGATAAGGCAGTAATGCGTGATTTCGGTGGCTCTGTGCAGCAGGACCTGGAGACTATTCGACGGATCGGCTGGAACGGCATCATGGCCCCGCGAAAGAAGCGAGGAGCGCTGCCGCATGATTTGGGAAATCCCATTGAAAATCCAATTATTGACGTGAACCAGTACAACTGGCAAAACGTGAATGACTGGAAAGATTTAAATACGAAATACGTTCTGCTTGTCTGGCGCGACTACGCTCTCACCGGGCGCAAGGACACGCAATTTTTGAACGACAACTGGGCTTCCGTTAAGGAAGCGATGGATTATCTGCCCCGGTTTGATCACGATAATGACGGGATTCCGGACAACGAAGGCTTTCCCGACCAGACTTACGATGTGTGGCCGATGCGCGGCGACAGCGCGTACTGCGGCAGTTTGTGGCTCGCCGCTTTGAGGGCCACGGTGGAGATGGGGAAGGTTTTGCACGATCCTGCGGCTGTCACCAAATATCAATCGTGGTATGACAAAGCCCAGCCAAATTTCATTAAGAAGCTGTGGAATGGCAGCTACTTCAATTACGACACGCAAAGCACATACAAAGACAGCATTATGACGGACCAATTGGCTGGCCAGTGGTATGCCAATCTCACCGGACTCGGACAAATTGTTCCAGATGAAGACACGAAAAAGGCCCTCTCCACGGTCTTCAAAATGGACGTGATGGGCTTCCAAAATGGCCAGATGGGCGCGGTGGATGGCGTCACTGCTGATGGCAAGCTGCTCGAAGGCAACGAGCAGACGCACGAAGTCTGGACAGGAGTCACTTATGGCGTGGCTTCATTCATGATTCAGGAAGGAATGAAGAACGAAGGATTCACAACCGCGGAAGGCATTCACAAAGTAATTGTGGACCGGGGCTACTGGTTCCGCACGCCGGAAGCCTGGGAAGCGGATGGGTCCTTCCGCGCGTCCATGTACATGCGTCCGGGCGCAATTTGGGCCATTGATCTTGCCTTGCATCCAGTGGAGGGAGCAAAATAGTTTGCGGCCAAAACAAATTCTCTCGAGCGAAGAGAATGCTCGCCCGGAGGCGATGAATCCATGGATGAGAATGTGCTTGGGCATTCCCGTTTTGCACGTGTCGCAGTCAGCGGTTTAATCGCAATAATTTTGGGGTCCGGGATGCCAGCCGTTGCCAGCCCGCAATCGAATGTAGCCAAGTATTCCAGCCAAGCTAAAAACAATACTCATAGCCAATCGCTGGTCCTCACCTCGAACATCAGAATTGTGGAAGCGCCTGGCACTCCCGGCCCGGTTCATCTCGCCGCACAAGATCTGGCTTCTGATTTTGAGAAGGTATTGGGCAAGAAGCCGGCCATCATCACAGAAGAAAAAAGCAGCCATCAAAACGCCGGCGAAGCAAAAGATGCAGGAGCGGTGATTCTCATCGGAGAAGCCGCAAGCGTTCCTGAAAACATGCGCCGCGGCGAATTGACTGCGGCCGAATCATTTTCGATTTCCGTAGTCGCAGAGGGGAAAAACCAGAAACCGACAGTAGTGCTCGCCGGGGCGGACATGCGGGGCACAATCTATGCGATTTACGTGTTCTCGCAAAAATACCTGGGCGTAGATCCGCTTTATTACTGGACGGACCATCAACCAGCGCGGCGCGCTTCCATCGAACTACCGGCATCGCTGCACGAAAATTATCCTGCGCCTTTGTTCAATATCGCGGCTTTTTTGTCAATGATGAAGACCTTCTGACGGGATGGGCACCCGGAGAGAAGAAAGACAAAACCGGAATCTCGCTCGCCGTATGGGACAAAATCTACGAAGCCACTCTGCGCCTGAAGGGAAACATCGTCGCGCCGGGCACCTGGATTTTTCCCGATGATCCGCAGGTAAGATTGGCCGCTAAACGCGGCTTGATCATTACTCAGCACCACGCTATTCCGCTCGGCCTGAATGTGGCCCGCTGGCCCGAAGATGTTCCT
>JAICKN010000101.1 GCA_025927855.1 Terriglobales bacterium | reverse complement strand
GCGCGGCGCACGGGAGCGCAGATCGCGGGGCCGATTCCACTGCCCACCATGAAGAACAAATACACGGTGCTGCGTTCACCGCACGTGGACAAGAAATCACGTGAGCAGTTTGAGATTCGCACGCACAAGCGGCTGCTGGACATTCTCGATCCCACGCCGCAGACGGTAGACGCGCTGATGAAGCTCGACCTGCCCGCAGGCGTGGACGTGGAGATCAAGGCGTTCGGGAAAGAACATAAGTAGTCGTTGGCCGGTAGTCTTTGGTCGTTGGCCAACACCCAGCCAATAGCTGAAATGCCAAGCTGGCAGAAACGGAAAAGACATGGCAAAGGTAGCAGGAATTCTGGGCAAAAAGGTCGGCATGACGCAGCTGTTCGACTCGAAGGGCGACGTCCGCCCGGCGACCGTGTTGCAAGCCGGGCCCTGCGTGATCACGCAGCGTAAGACAGAAACCAAGGACGGATACGCTTCTGCGCAGCTTGGGCTGGTTGAGTTCATGAAAGAGTCGAAGCTCACCAAACCCATGCGCGGGCATCTCGGCAAGAACAGCCTGCCTCCGGTGCGCTTTGTCCGCGAAGTTCCTGTGGAAGTGGAGCTTGGCGCGGAAGCTGACGGCGACGGCGTGAAGGCCGGAACGCGGGTGCTGGTGGACATTTTCGAAGGCGAAAAGTTTGTGGATATTGTCGGCACCAGCAAGGGCCATGGTTTCCAGGGCGTGGTGAAGCGCCATCATTTTGGCGGCGGCCCGAAGTCGCACGGTTCGATGTTCCAAATTACCGGTTCGATAGGTTCTTCGGCGTTTCCGTCGCGCGTATTTAAGGGCATGCGCATGTCGGGACACATGGGCAATACGCGCGTGACCACGCGCAATTTGCGGGTGCTCGGCGTGGATAAAGACGAAAACCTGCTGGTGGTCGAAGGCAGCGTACCCGGACCGAATGGCGGTTACATCGTCATTACCAGGGCAAAGCATCCGCCGCGCGAGCGCCGAGGGTTTGCCGGGGCGGCGACGGTTGATCCCTTGAAGGCGGCGAAAAGGGCAGCGAAGAAGGGTTAGTTTTTAAGGAGCGCGGACGAGGGCGTCCGCGCCACACAGAAATATATGGCTACGATTGACGTTCACAATTTAAGCGGAGCGAAGGTTGGGACCATTGACCTTGCCGATGAAGTTTTCGGCGCGGTGAATGAGGACCTCATCTGGGAGGCGGTGAAGCACTACCGCGCCGCGCATCGCGCTGGCACGCACGCCACCAAGAACAAGAAGCTGGTCTCCGGGTCGGGCAAGAAGCTCTGGAAGCAGAAGGGGACGGGCCGTGCCCGCGTCGGCAGCATCCGCTCGCCGCTGTGGCGGCACGGAGGCACGGTGCATGGGCCGCAACCGCATTCCTACGACTACACCTTCCCGCGTAAAAAGCTGCTGGGTGCGCTGCGCTCGGCGCTGGCGGCGAAGCTCGCCGACGGCAAGCTGATCGTGGTCAATGCATTCGATGTAAAAGAGCCGAAGACCAAGCAGTTCCGCGAGGCGCTCGACAAATTGAAAGTGGACAAGACGGTGCTTTTGGTTGAAGAAGCAAAGGCCGGCAATCGCAATCTGGAGCTGAGTTCGCGCAACATTGAGGGGCTTGAACTGGTGCGTGGACACGAAGTCCATCCCTATCATCTGCTGCGCTATGACCGGGTGATTTTCGCCCAGCCGGTTATCGAGAAGCTGCAGGTGTCATTGCAGAATTCGGTTTCCAAGCGGCAGCGCAAGGCTTCTGCGGAAGACGGTGAAGGCAAGAAGGCCACCCGCGCTCCCCGCAAGCGCGTGCGCCATGAAAAAGCGGCGGAGGTGGCGTAATGAAATCGGCCTATCAGATTATCCGCAAGCCGGTGATTACCGAAAAGGGCCTGGCGATCAAGGAGAACCAGAACACGCTGGTGTTTCAGGTCGCGCCAAGAGCCACGAAGACTGAAATTAAAGAAGCCGTGCAGGGCATCTTCAAAGTGAAAGTGGATTCGGTGCGCACGGCGAATTATCCGGGGAAAGAGCGGCGGCGCGGCAAGTTTGCCGGCTACCGCGCGGACTGGAAGAAGGCGTATGTGCGGCTGAAGTCCGGCGAGAAGATGCCGGAGTACGCGCAGAATCTTTAATTTTTGAAAACCGCTTGAGAGCGGTTTGCGTGACAAGAGCAGGAAGGCCCGGCGGCAGCGCGATTCGGCGGCCTGATGGGCCGAATCGCTTAGAAAAGTTAGAAGTGAAGAAGAAATAAGAGTTTTTTATGCCCATTAAGACATACAGACCGACGACGCAGACGTTGCGCTACCGCACGACGATCGTCAACGACGACATCACGACGAACAAGCCCTACAAGAAGCTGGTGCAGCCGAAGCTGCGCACCGGCGGACGCCGCAATTCGGGCGACATCACCAGCTGGCACCGCGGCGGCGGGCACAAGCGCAAGCTGCGCATTGTTGACTTCAAGCGCGACAAGGCGGGAATTCCGGCGACCGTGGTTTCGATTGAGTACGATCCCAACCGCTCTCCGCGCATCGCATTGCTGGCGTATGCGGACGGGGAAAAGCGGTACATCATTCAGCCCGATGGATTGAAAGTGGGGCAGAAAATAGTCAGCGGTCCGGATGCCGACATCCTGGTGGGCAATGCTCTTCCGCTGAAGAACATCCCTCCGGGGACGACCATCCACAACATCGAACTGAAGCCGGGAAAAGGCGCGCAGATGGTGCGCTCAGCCGGAGGCTCGGCGCAACTGGTGGCGAAAGAAGGCGACTACGCGCTGGTGAAGCTGCCCTCCGGAGAAACGCGCAAAGTTTCGCATGACTGCATGGCGACTATCGGCCAGGTGGGCAATACCGACCACGAGAACGTGACGATCGGAAAGGCGGGACGCTCGCGCTGGCTGGGAATCAAGCCGACGAACCGCGGCGTGGTAATGAATCCGGTGGACCATCCACATGGCGGCGGCGAAGGCAAGACTTCGGGTGGCCGGCATCCGGTGACTCCGTGGGGGCAGCCGACGCGCGGCTACAAGACGCGCAACAACAAGCGCACGGACGCATTCATCGTGAACCGTCGCGGCAAAAAATAGGACTTAATTTATGGCACGCTCTACAAAAAAAGGGGCATTCGTGGATGGCTACCTGCTGCAGCGGGTGGAAGGTATGAATTCGCGCAACGAGAAGAAGGTTCTGCGCACATGGTCGCGGCGCTCGACGATCACGCCGGACTTTGTCGGACACACCATCGCTGTGCACAACGGTAAGAAATTTATCCCCGTCTATGTGACGGAAAACATGGTGGGACACAAGCTGGGCGAGTTCAGCTTTACGCGCCAGTTCAAGGGCCACTCGATGAAGGCGGCGACGGAAACGGCGGCAAAGCCGGCAGCCGCGCCGGGAGCGGCAGCGCCGGCGGCAAAAGCGTAACCGGTCCGCGCGGGTTTTAGACCGCGGAATCGGAACCGCGGAAGTGGATCGCGGAATTTGGATCGCGAAAAGAAGCAACGACAAGGAAACGGAAATGGAATTTCGAGCTCAGGCACGGTTCATGCGCGTATCGCCGCAAAAGGCGCGGCTGGTGCTGAATCTGATCAAAGGCAAGCGCGCCGAAGATGCGCTCAATACGCTGGCCTTTACTAAGAAGCGGGTCGCGCCTACGGTTGAGAAGCTGCTGCGCTCCGCCATTGAGAATGCGAATTATGTGAGCGGGGAAAAAGGCATTGACGTGGATGTGGACAGCCTTTATGTGAAGAGCGCCGTGGCCAATGACGGGCCGCGCATGAAGCGCATCCGTCCGGCGCCCATGGGCCGCGCGTTCCGCTATGTGCGGCGCATTGCGCATATCGAGCTGGTTCTGGCCGAACGCGGCAAGGACAATTCGTCTTTGGTGACGACGGTCGGGGAAGAAGCGCCCGCGCCCAAGACCCGGGCAAAGAAAAAAGTTGCAGCCAAGAAGAAATCGGCGGGCAAGAAAAAAGCAGTAGCGAAGTAGCGCCGCCGTTCGGCGGCACAAAGGCGGCCATAGGTCGGCGCTGCTACGGCAGATTTAAGGAGAAACGATGGGACAGAAGGTCCATCCATACGGATTCCGGTTGGGCTATACCAAGCCCTGGAAGTCGCGCTGGTTCGTAGAACGCGACTATGACAAGCTGCTGCTCGAAGACGTCAAGCTGAAAGCGGAGCTGCGCGACAAGCTGAAGTCGGCGGGGGTCAGCGCGATTGAAGTGGAGCGTCCGGGCAACAAGCTGCGCATTATCATCAAGACGGCGCGGCCGGGGATCATCATCGGGCGCAAGGGCGCGGAGATTGACAAGCTGAAGGTGGATTTGCAAAAGCGGACCAACCGCGAAGTGTTCATTGATATTCAGGAAGTGCATAAGCCGGAGCTGGATGCGCAACTGGTCTCGGAGGCGATCGCGCTGCAGCTGGAAAAGCGCGTTGGGTTCCGCCGCGCCATGCGCAAATCGGTGGATTCGGCGCTGCGTTTTGGCTGCAAGGGAATCAAGGTGCGGGTGAGCGGGCGTCTGAACGGCAATGAAATCGCGCGTTCCGAGTGGTATCTGCAGGGGCGTCTGCCGCTGCACACCCTCCGCGCGGACATTGAATACGGATTTTCCGAGGCGCGCACCACGTACGGCGTGATTGGCGTGAAGTGCTGGATTTACCGCGGGGAAATTCTTCCCGCCAAAAAGCGGGAGCCGCAGGCGGTGGGAGCGTTTTGATTTAGCGGCTTCTGACTGCTGCCTCCGGGGCTAACCCGTGGAGCGCGCGCCAGTAGCTGATAGGTGAAAGCTGAGAGCTGATTTTATGTTAATGCCAAAAAAAGTGAAGTACCGCAAGCAGCAGCGCGGCCGCATGACCGGGAAGGCCTGGCGCGGGAGCGAGCTGGCTTTTGGAGACTTCGGACTCAAAGTACAGGAGCCGGGTTGGATCACAGACCGGCAGATCGAAGCCAGCCGCGTGGCCATGACGCGTTTTATCAAGCGCGGCGGCAAAATTTGGATACGCCTTTTTCCCGACAAGCCGGTCACCAAGAAGCCGGCCGAAACCCGTATGGGCAAGGGCAAGGGCGCGCCGGACCACTGGGTCGCGGTGGTGCGTCCCGGGAAGATTTTGTTTGAGATGGAAGGCGTTTCTGCGCAGGAGGCGGCCGAAGCGATGCGTTTGGCTTCGCACAAACTGCCATTGCGCACGAGCTTCGTGCAGCGCCCGGGGGCGCACTGAGCAGGCGTGGAAGGCGCGTAAACGATTTGCGGAAAGTAAAAGCAGGTAAAGCAGGAAGTAATGAAGAGAATTTATGGGCGCTGAAAAAATACGCAATTTGACCGACGAGGAGCTTCGCCATCAGGAGCGTGATCTGGCCGACCAGCTCTTCAAGCTTAAGTTCCAGTTGAACATGGGCCAGACGGAAAGCCTGAAGAAGATCCGCGGTCTGCGCAAAGATATTGCGCGAGTAAAAACCATCGCGCGCGAGCGCGAACTGGCCGCCGCCCGCAGGACGGAGAAAGCGTAAATGGCAGAAACAACAGCACAGCGGGCGGGCAGCCGCCGCAAGGAAGTGGTGGGCGAGGTGGTCTCCAACAAGATGCACAAGACCATCGTGGTGCAGGTCGTCCGCAAGAAGGCGCACCCGTTTTATGGCCGCGTGGTCTCGAAGAGCAAAAAGTTTTATGCCCATGACGAGAAGAACCAGGCGCACGTGGGCGATGTGGTGCGGCTCGAAGAGACGCGGCCGCTCTCGAAGTTGAAGCGCTGGCGGCTGAAAGAAGTTGTGCGCAAGACGGCGCTGGCGCCGGAAGCCGCCGCCGGAGCGTAGAACGGGCGCTGAGGAGAGAAGATTATGGCAGTCATGATGAGGTCCATGCTGGAAGTCGCCGACAACTCCGGCGCGCGCAAGCTGCAGATGATTCTGCCGCTGGGTGGCTCGACCGGTCTGCGCGCCAGCCTGGGCGATGTGATTACGGCGGCGGTCAAAGAGGCCTCGCCCGATGGGCAAACGAAAAAGGGCACGGTAGTGAAGGCGGTGATTGTGCGTACCCGCAAAGAACAGCGGCGGCGGGATGGCACCTATATCCGCTTCGATTCAAACGCCGCGGTGCTGATCAATGAAGCGGGCGAGCCGGTGGGCACGCGCGTCTTCGGCCCGGTGGCGCGAGAGCTGCGCGAGAAGAAATTTTTGAAGATCGTTTCACTGGCGCCGGAAGTCATTTAGGCAATTTAGTAATTGAGGAATTTGAAATTTGTAATTTGGGATTGGATTTTAAATTACCAAATTATCCAATCACCAAATTTGAAATTGAGGTTTGAATGGCAACCGCGACAACGACAGTGCACAAGCGAGTGGACATCCGGCGGAATGACGTAGTCAGAGTCATTGCCGGGAAGGACAAGGGCAAAGAAGGACGCGTACTGCGCGTGTTGCCTGATATTGGAAGGGTGCTGGTGGAGCATGTCAGCATGGTGAAGAAGCACGTGCGACCCAATCCGCAGGCCAATATTCAGGGAGGCATTGCGGACCAGGAAGCGCCCATTTCGCTCTCCAACGTGCAGCTGGTTTGCGGCGCCTGCGGCCCGGTGCGGATCGGGCATGAAGTGCGCGGCGATCGCAAAGTGCGGGTGTGCAGGAAGTGCGGAACGACGCTCGATAAATAAATTTGGCAATTGGGTAATTTGTAGACGAAGAGCTGGACGAATTACAAAATGACTCCATTGCAAAATTACTAGCAGGTACAAAAGATGGCGAAGGACAACAAAAAAGAGAAAAAGGGCGCGGGCGAGGATACCCGGCAGGCGGGTGGAGAGGCGCGGCACAGCGCGAAGGAAACCCCGCGCATGAAGGTGCGTTTCGACAAAGAAATTGCCCCGGCGCTAATGAAGGAGCTGAATCTGGGGAACCCAATGGCGGTGCCGCACCTGCACAAGATCATCGTCAATATGGGCGTAGGTGAGGCCACGCAGAATGCAAAGGTGCTCGATCCGGCGATTCATGAACTGAGCCAGATCACGGGGCAGAAGCCGGTCACCACGCGGGCGAAGAAATCCATTGCCGCGTTTAAGGTCCGCGAGGGAATGCCGATTGGCGGCATGGTCACGTTGCGTGGCCACCGCATGTATGAGTTTTTCGACCGTCTGGTGAACATCGTTCTGCCGCGCGTGCGCGATTTCAAAGGGGTTTCGGCCAAATCGTTCGACGGGCGGGGCAATTACACGCTCGGCCTGCGCGATCAGCTGATTTTTCCGGAAATTGATTACGCCAAGGTGGACAAGCTGAAGGGCATGAATGTGACCATCGTGACGACGGCGAAGTCGGATGAGCAGGGCCGATCGTTATTGAAGCACTTAGGCATGCCGTTCCGGGCATAGCTCGGAGATATCTAGGAGCACATTTTGGCAACGACAGCAAAAAGAGTTAAGGACGCGAAGAAACCCAAGTTCTCCACGCGCAAGCACAACCGCTGCAAGATTTGCGGACGTCCGCGGGCCTTTCTGCGCAAGTTCGGCATTTGCCGGCTGTGTTTCCGTGGGCTGGCGCTGCGGGGAGAAATTCCCGGGGTTTCCAAGTCGTCCTGGTAGTCGAAATTCCCACCCTGAATTTCGCCCAGCATCGCGAAATTTAGAATGGGGCACCCAAGTGGTTTAGCCGCCGCGGGTCTTTCGCTCCAGTCCGGTACGGAGCAAAATTAACGGGCGGCTGAGGAGAAACAAACAATGAGGTTGACCGATCCGGTCGCAGACATGCTGACGCGTATTCGCAACGCGATCAACGCGCGGCACCAGAAAGTGGATGTGCCCGCTTCGCGGCTGAAGCTGGAGATTGCCCGCATTCTGAAAGAAGAGGGCTTCATCGCCAACTACAAGGCCGCCGAAGAAGAAGGCCACAAGGTTGTGCGGATTTATCTGAAGTACGGCAACAACAATGAGGCGGCCATTTCGAACGTCGAGCGGGTCTCGCGTCCCGGCTGCCGCGTGTACGTCCGCCGCAATGAAATTCCGCGTGTGCTCGGCGGGTTGGGGATCAACATCCTGACCACTCCGCAGGGCGTCATGACCGGACGCCAGGCGCGCAAGGCCGGCGTAGGCGGCGAATTGTTGTGCCAGGTTTGGTAATCGGCTGCTAGCTGACAGCTACCAGCCATAAAATTGAAGCTGATAGCCAAAAGCTATCAGCCAGAAGCTAAGAGCTGAATTTATGTCACGAATTGGAAAAAAACCGATCCCGCTCCCCAAGGGAGTCACGGTAAAAATCGAGGGGAATGTTGTGGCCGTGCAGGGGCCGAAAGGCCGCGTGGACACGCCGCTTCCTGTGGGAGTGAAAGTCGAACAGCAGGATGGCAATCTGGTGGCGGTGCGCGAAAACGATTCGCAGGCCGCAGTGCATGGCCTGGCGCGGGCCCTGGTGAACAACGCCGTCGAAGGCGTGACCAAGGGCTGGAACAAGGAACTGGAAATCGTCGGCATTGGTTACCGCGCGGAGATGAAGGGCAAGGGAATTGTAGTGTTCAACCTTGGCTACTCGCATCCCATTGAATATCCGCTGCCCATGGGCGTAGACACTGCCGTGGACGCGAAGCAGACGCGGCTGACCGTTAGCGGCATTGACCGGCAAAAAGTAGGACAAGTCGCCGCCGAGATGCGCTCGTTGCGGCCGCCTGATCCGTACAAAAACAAGGGTGTCCGCTATGTAGGCGAGCGGCTGAAGAAGAAGGTCGGCAAGACGGGAGCGAAGTAGTCGCGATTAGGGGCGACTGAGCCTGCCGCGACGATCCTGTAGCGAGCTGGTTTGCGCGAGTCGAAGGATATAAGACCTTGGCATGCAATGCCGCCCCGGTATAGAAATCCGGGAACGAAAGAAGAGAAGAAATGTTTACCAGAAACTCTAAGAATACGACGCGCCGCTTCGCGCATGACCGCATCCGCAAAAAGGTACAGGGAACGTCGGAGCGCCCACGGCTGAACGTATATCGTTCGGTGAACCATATTTACGTGCAGGTGATTGACGATCTCAAGGGCGCTACGCTGGTGGCGGCGAATTCCGGCGAAGGCAAGAACAAGAACGGCGGCAACGTGGATGCGGCCAAGGCGGTGGGCAAAGCGATCGCGGAACGCGCCCAGGCAAAAGGCATTAAGAAAGTGGTGTTTGACCGCGGCGGCTACATTTACCACGGGCGGGTGAAGGCGCTGGCCGATGCGGCGCGCGAAGCGGGTTTGGAATTCTAAAATTTGGCAATTTAGCGATCGGGTAATTTGGTAATTTTCAAACCCGGTTGTGAATGATGTGCAATTTGCGAAATTACCCGATTACAAATTGAAAATGGGTATTCAATGCCAACAGTGATTAAAAAACTCGATGCTGGTTCGTTCCAGCTCAAAGATCAGGTGGTTGCCATCAACCGTGTCACCAAAGTCGTGAAGGGCGGCAAGAACCTTTCTTTCGCGGCGCTGGTCGTGGTCGGAGACCCCTCGGCTGCTGTCGTGGGCTACGGTTCGGGAAAAGCCAAGGAAGTTCCGCAGGCCATCCGCAAAGGGATTGAGTCGGCGAAGAAGAACCTGGTCAAAATCAATCTGACGGATACGACCATCCCGCATCTTGTCCTCGGCCGTTACGGTTCGGGACGGGTGCTGCTGAAACCGGCGCCGGAAGGCACGGGCGTGATCGCTGGCGGCGCGGTGCGGGCGGTCATGACCTCCGCGGGAGTGCAAAACGTGCTGACCAAATCCATTGGCACCACCAACCCGCATAACGTGATCAAGGCGACCTTCGAGGCGCTGAAGCAGTTGAAAAATAAAAAGGACGTGGCCGCGCTGCGCGGCAAGGCGTCGGAAGAATTATAGGAACCACTCATGACGGTCAAAACAGCAAGCAAGAGCGGCGGCAGACTCCAGCTGAAATATGTGCGCTCGGCGATTTGCACGCCCGTGAAGCACAAGAAGGTGATCAAAGGGCTGGGCTTTACCCGCCTGTATCAGGTGATTGAGCGGCCGGACACGCCGGCCATCCGCGGCATGGTGGCCAAGGTGCCGCATTTAGTGGAGATTGTTCAGTAGCAGTGGGCATTTAGCGCCTGGCATTTGGCCGTCCATTGCCGGTGCAGTTGTTAAAGCCGGGTGCTGAAAACAACGGCGAAGGGCTGATTTTTTATGAATCTATCCAATGTAAGGGCGCCGAAGAAGGCGTCAGAAAACAAGAAGCGCGTCGGCCGGGGCATGGGTTCCGGCATGGGCAAGACCTCCACGCGCGGCCACAAAGGCCAGCGCTCGCGCAGCGGTTCGCGCATGATGCGCGGCTTTGAAGGCGGACAGATGCCGCTGCACCGCCGCCTGCCCAAGCGCGGATTTACGAACATCTTCCGTAAGGAATACGACATTGTGAATCTGGAAGCACTGGCGGCGCTGGGCGAGAAAAGCATTACGCCCGAGGTTTTGCGCGCGGCCCGGCTGGTCCACGGCAAGAACCAGATCAAAGTCCTGGGCGATGGAGAACTGAAGGGCGCGCTGACGGTGCAGGCGCACAAGTTCTCAAAGTCGGCGCAGGAAAAAATCACTAAAGCTGGCGGGAAATTTGAGGTTTTGCAGTAATGTGGGAAAAGTTTTCTAATATTTTTCGTGTCCCCGATTTGCGCAAGCGTATTTTCTTTACGCTGGCATTGCTCGCCGTCTACCGGCTGGGCGGAAACATTCCAACTCCTGGCGTGAACGCCGACAAGCTGCAACAGTTTTTCGCCTCCAACCAGGGGTCGTTTCTCGGCTTTATTGATCTTTTTTCCGGCGGGCAGCTCAGTAAGATGACGATCTTTGCCCTCGGCATCATGCCCTACATCACCGCTTCCATCATTCTGCAATTGCTGGGCGTGGTGTATGAGCCTTTGGCCAAGCTGCAAAAAGAAGGCGAGTTGGGCCGTAAAAAAATCACCCAATGGACGCGGTATCTTACGCTGATTCTGTCCGTGGTGCAGTCCCTCGGGATCGCCGTCAGCCTGAAGAGCGGCGGGGACTTCGTTTTGAATCCGGGTATTGGATTCATCCTGATGACGGTACTGACCCTGACGACGGGATCCATCTTCGTCATGTGGCTGGGCGAGCAGATTACGGAACGGGGAATCGGGAACGGAATGTCCATCCTGATTTTCGCGGGCATTGTGGTTGGGTTGCCGCGCGGCATTGCCGACCTTTACGCGAAGGTCAAAAACGATGCCTGGGGAGCTTTCACTGTTCCTGCCGTCATCCTGATGCTGGTG
>JAICKN010000092.1 GCA_025927855.1 Terriglobales bacterium | reverse complement strand
CTCATTTGCGTACGTTCCCAACCGTCTCTAAAATATAAGTTTCTCCCAAGAGAAATCTTATGATTCATTTTCCAGTCCCTGACGCGCTTACCTTTGACGACGTTTTGCTCTTGCCCGCCCGATCCGATGTAATCCCGGCGCAGGCCAATGTCCAGACCCAACTCACGCGCAACATTCAACTCAATATTCCGGTCATCAGCGCAGCCATGGACACCGTAACTGAATCGCACATGGCCATTGCGCTGGCCCAGCAGGGCGGCCTGGGAATCATCCATCGCAACTTGAGCATTGAGCAGCAATCGGAGGAAGTAGACAAAGTAAAGAGGTCCGAAAGCGGTATGATTGTGGACCCCGTCACAATGTCTCCGGAGGCGAAAGTTTCTGATGCGCTGGAGATGATGCGCAAATATAAAATTTCCGGCGTTCCCATTACAAAGCATGGAAAGCTGGTCGGCATTCTGACCAACCGCGATCTGCGGTTTGAGACCCGCTTTGACATTCCCATCAGCAATGTGATGACAAAGGAAAACCTGATCACTGTTCCCGTAGGGACCACGCTAGGCGATGCCGAGAAAATCCTGCATAAACATCGCGTAGAAAAGCTCTTGGTGGTGGATGAAAAGTACAACCTTAAGGGCCTAATCACCGTGAAAGACATCCAGAAAAAATTGAAATACCCGAACGCGGCCAAAGATTCTCATGGACGGTTGCGGGTAGGCGCAGCCATCGGCGCAACTGGAGATTTTCTGGAGCGGGCACAGGAGTTGGTGAAATGCAAGGCCGATCTTCTCGCCATTGACAGTGCGCACGGGCACTCAACCCGCGTTTTAGACGCCATCAAAATAGTGAAATCAAAATTGCCGGAAGTTGATTTGATTGCCGGCAACGTCGCCACCTTCGACGGCGCATGCGAACTGGCGCGGGCGGGAGCCGATGCCATTAAGGTCGGCATTGGGCCCGGCTCGATTTGCACGACGCGAGTCGTCACAGGCGCTGGAGTGCCGCAAATTACCGCGATTGCCGAAGCGTATCGCGCCACCCGCGACGCCAATATTCCCATTGTCGCGGATGGAGGGATTAAATATTCCGGCGACATTACCAAAGCTCTGGCCGCGGGGGCCAGCGCTGTCATGATCGGTTCCCTTTTCGCCGGAACGGATGAAAGCCCCGGGGAATTGATCCTCTATCAAAACCGCACGTTTAAGTCCTACCGTGGAATGGGATCGCTGGGCGCAATGGCCGCCGGGTCGAGCGAACGGTATTTCCAGACTTCCGATCCCGATTCCGCCATGCCCGGCGATGACAACAACCGCGTAGCGAAGCTCGTCCCCGAAGGCATTGAAGGCCGAGTGCCGTATCGCGGATCAGTTTCGATGATCCTGCACCAGATGGTCGGGGGATTGAAGTCCGGCATGGGATATTGCGGCTGCTCGACAATTCCGGAGCTTCTGCAAAAGACACGCTTCGTACGCATAAGCGTCGCCGGGTTACGCGAGAGCCATGTGCATGACGTCGTGATTACGCGCGAAGCGCCGAACTACGCGGCGGAATAATTTTTTTATGATGTCATCTGCCGTTCATTCAGAAAACCGGGTGGCTTCGCCTAACTCCCAGATCGTAAAGATGTGGGTTGCGGCCGGTCTATGGATCATCGTGATCGTCATCGAATCGAGCAATCTTTTTTCCTCGGAACACACCGGACATTGGCTCTATCCCATATTTCATTTCCTTACGGGAGTCACCGCCTTGCATTTTGAAGTGTGGCATACGTACATCCGCAAGACCGGGCACTTTGTCGGATACTTCGTCCTGAGCTGTCTTCTGTTCCGCGCCTGGAAAGCCACGTTGCCGCAGACCGCGGCGTGGGCGCTGCGTTGGGCGGGGATTGCACTTTTCATGACTGCTTTTGTGGCCAGCATGGATGAATGGCACCAAACCTATTTGCCGTCGCGCACAGGATCACTGCATGACGTATTCCTGGACAGCTTTGCGGCGCTGGTCGCGCAACTCGTGATAATGGCGTGGCTGCGCGGACGGGCTGCACGAGGATTCGCCGCTGCCGCGTGAAGGGATTCGATCAGAACCGCGCTTCAGGCAGAAGCGATACCGCTTGCCGTAGTATCAGCCACTTTATTGCCGGGGGTGAGCGATAGCATGCCTGCGGAAATAACGGCGGTTGCAGCAGAAATGTAGAACGGAATTCGCGGGCCAAAATGTTTCCAGAGTTCTCCAGCAAGTAGACTGGCCAGCAAAATGGCCATACTGGTGAGAAATGCATACATCCCCAGAGCCCGGCCGCGAATACCCGCGGGAACGGATTCGACTATCAACGCCTTCAAAACCGGGGCCGTAAGCGCGTAGAAAAGTCCATAGCAAGCCATAGCCGCCCAGATCGCCAAAGTTGAAGGCGCGAGGGCAAATACAAAATAAACGGCCCCGAAGACCAAGTATCCCAGGGACGCGATGTTTTTGCGTGAGACCCTGTCGCTCAAGTGTCCGGCTGGCCAGGAAAAAAGCGTGTAGGAGATGTTAAAAATCAGCCCAAGCAAGGGCACATGCCGGAGGGGAATCCCGATATTTTCTGCCCGCAAAACTAGAAACATGTCGCTGGAATTGCCCATGGAAAACAACGTAACGACGAAGATGGCGTAATAAAAAGGCCGGGTAAATCCTCGAAAACCAAGGCCGGAAGAAAAGAAAGAGGTAGAGCTTTTTTGCGCTGCGGGACCGCCGAGCTCCGGCTTGGCATTTTGATGCGGATACTCTTCCCGAATGCCAAGCCAGGCAATCAGGACACATATCGCGCCCGGGGCTGCAGCCGCGATAAACACGCCGCGCAGTCCTATCGAGGAAACCAAAAGCAGGGCGGCCAAAGGGCCCAGGATTGCGCCGGCCGAATCTAGCGCCTGCACGAATCCGTAAACCGCGCCCAGGCCTTTGCCGGAATCGGCCAGCATAACGTCGCGCGGCACCGAACGGATGCCCTTGGAAAAGCGGTCGGCAAACCGTATGCCCAAAACCTGTCCCCAGGAAGTCACAAACGCCAAAAGCGGCTTCACGAAATTGGCGGCAAAGTATCCACCAACCACGATGGGTTTGCGGCGAGGCAGGCGGTCGGCGAGATATCCGGAAAACAACTGAACAAACGACGCTGTGCTCTCGGCGATTCCTTCAATCACTCCAAGCTGCGCAGGCCCTGCCCCGATAGAAACCAGGAATGCCGGCAGAATCCAATACGCCATCTCGGTTGCGGCATCGTTGAATAGGGCCGTAAAACCGAATGCGTATAGGTTGCGCGAGCTGCTGGAATCTTCAGAGGAGGCGGGGTTCATAAGCGTCTACGAATAGGCTGTGACGGCTGGCAATGATTTCTTCGCGGAATCGAACATCCCGCCGAGTATCGCTGCAATGGCCAAAACGCCGAGCTGAAGATGCGAAATTTTCGTGAATGGCTCGATCAGGAACAAAAAGTAGCAGCTATAGATCAAAAGGATGATCCACTCACGATTAGGAATGGTTTCATCGCCGGCAATGCGGTTGCTTATCAATAAAAATGCAGGCGCAAGAATTACTAAATCATAGACATTGCAATGCGGAGCGGCGAGCACGGACGAAAGCAGCAATCCTGCATAGCGAAGATCTAACGGCGCTTCACCGCGCCACAACCACACTGTAAATGCCAGAATGCCAATGGAACTCAGGAGGTACAGCGCGAGGGAGATGTGCGGAAATGGCAGCAGCAACAACCAGAAGCCTCGCAGGGAAAATGACTGATACAGGTGGGGATCGAGCAGTGCAGGAGCATCATTCGCGTGGAGCAGCCAATGGAAATAATTCTGCATTACATGAGTTCCAAAATGCCACCATCCCAGCGCGAGTTGCGCGGCAGCCCCCAAAATTGCCCCAGCAATTACTTTCCATTCTCTTGCAACAAGAAAGACAACTGCGGCGGCTAGACCCAGTTGCGGTTTGAAGATCAACATCCCAAGAGCAACCCCGGCCAGCCCGTATTGGCCGGCGCGAAGCAGCAGAAACGCGAGGGTAAAACAGAGCAGCGGAATACCAGAACTCTGCCCGAAGGTTATGAGATGGAAAAATCCAGGGAACGCCAGCGCAAAAATGAAAACGGTGCCCGGAAATTTTTTGAGATTCGGGCAAACCTGCCAGATCGCATAACAACATGCGCCATATATCAGAAAATTCAGCGCCAGCCAGGCAAACAGCGCCCATGGATAAGAAAGCCGCGCAAAGGGCGCAAAGAAAAGCGCGACTTGGGGGCCATAAAAAGGAGCGTAAACCAGTTCTTTGGCCCGCGGGACCAAAGCCTGCATCCATGCCGATTGTGCCCGCATGTTGTAGAGCAAATCTCCCCAACCACGCAGCGCGAATGATCCCGACATGTAAAACTGAATAAAGTCCGTACCCTTCACAAGGCCGTTGCGGTCGAGCAAGCCCGGACGCGCCATATCAATTCCGTAAACACTCCACAGGCACACAGCCAGAAGAGAGCCATGAACCCGGATTCGAGGGAGGGTCAGCCACACGGCGAGTTTTGTTGTGCCAGTCACGAGTCCCGCCATCATATCGTGAATGAAGTCCGGCATTCTCCGCAGAGAATAAGCTGACAATAAAAAACCCGGACCTTCCGGTCCGGGATGAATGCTAAAACCTTCAATGAACTATTTGCCGGCAGCATACTCCGCATTCAAGGGCTCCAGAATGCCCGTGGCGACATCAATCATGTCCTGACTGACTTTTCGATTGCTGGCAAGAGCTTCCGACAATGGTACAGAAATGATTTTGTTTCCACGCAAAGCCGCCATGCGGCCGAACTCGCCATGATGGACCATGTCAATAGCGCCCAGGCCGTAGCGGGTAGCGAGCACACGATCGAAGGCGCTGGGCGAGCCCCCGCGCTGAATGTGGCCGAGAACGACGGCACGAGTTTCAAAGCCTGTCCGTTTTTCAACTTCGGCAGCTACGGCATTGCCGATTCCGCCAAGCCGGACGTGACCAAATTCATCCACCCCTTTGGCCTGCGTGACCAGTTCCCCGCCGCCTTTGCCGGGAGCAAACTTTGCGCCTTCTGCGACCACCACGATGCTGAAGTAACGTCCGCGCGCGTGGCGCTGGCGAATAGTCTCTGAAACTTCATCAATATCAAAAGGCGTTTCGGGAATGAGGATAACGTCGGCCCCTCCGGCGACACCGCTCTGAATCGCAATCCAGCCAGCGTCCCGACCCATGACTTCAACCACCATCACGCGGTTATGGGCTTCGGCAGTGGTGTGGACACGATCAATGGCTTCGGTCGCAATGTTAACCGCGGTATCGAAACCAAAAGTAAAGTCGGTGCCAGCCAAATCGTTATCAATAGTCTTAGGAACGCCGACAACATTAATGCCTGCGTCATTCAGCTTTTTGGCGACGGAAAGCGTGTCATCGCCGCCGATCGCTATTAAGGCATCCAGGCTATGCGCCTTGAGCGTGGCAATACAACGGTCAATGCCGTCCGCTTTCTTGGCGGGATTGGTACGCGAGGTCCGCAAAATAGTACCGCCGCGCGGCAAAATGCCGGAAACCGCATCGAGATCCAGCTTTATGCTCTTGTTTTCTACGACCCCGCGCCACCCCTCCAGAAAACCTATAAATTCGTCATGATATTGGAATATGCCTTTACGCACAGCCGCGCGGATCACCGCGTTCAATCCCGGACAATCGCCGCCGCCGGTCAAAATGCCGACTTTCATTCGTCCACTCCTGTTTTTAGTAATCTTTGATTTGGAATCGGAATCTGTTCCGGTCTCTCATCCACACGGGTGCCCAGATACACTGAGTTATCAAAGGCCGAACGGAACTATTAAGGTTATCACCAAACATGCGCCCATGGACTGTGAAGAGATACTAATTTGATCTCTTTGCGCCTTTGCGGAAGGACTTCCGGTGCAAACACGCCCGCGCGAGGATGCTAAACTTTTTCGTGCTCTCACCCGAAATTCGCCTGCTTGCCGTTGATATTGACGGGACGCTTCTCAATCCACAATTTCAAATTTCCCATGCCGATCTCGCTGCTCTGCGGCGTATGCATGGCGAAGGAGTTGAAGTTGTTCTGGTGACCGGGCGAAGACATGCCTTTGCGCTTCCCATTGCGCAGGAATTAGGGTTCGACCTGTGGCTGATCAGTTCCAACGGCGCAGTCACCCGCTCTCTTCATGGCGAAACGCTTTACCGCGATCTTTTTCCCGCCGTCACCTGCCGGGAGTTATTTTCGGTCATGATGGAGTTCCGCAATCATGCGGTGCTCACCTTCGATATTGAACACAAGGGCGCGCTCGTCCTGGAGCACATGCGCGACCTCACCAGCAGCATCCAGCGCTGGCTGGAAAAGAACATGCAATACATAGAATTCGTCGTGCCCATTGAAGAGGCGTTAACCTCCGATCCGGTGCAGGCTATGTTCTGTGGGCCAATGGAGCGTATGCGGAAAGCGGTCGCGACCCTGAAAGGCAGCGCGATGAAGGATCGGGTCACGATTCTGCGCACCGAATATCCATTGCGCGACCTATGCATTGTGGATGTGCTCAACCAGGGGTGCTCGAAGGGACATGCTTTACAACGTTGGGCTAGTCATCGCGGCATTCCTCGCGAACAGGTCATGGCCATTGGGGACAACTTTAATGATGTAGAAATGCTTGCCTTTGCCGGCTTGCCATTTATCATGGGAAATGCCTGTGAGGAACTCCGGCGCAACGGTTGGAGGGTAACTCTACCGAACGATCAGAACGGAGTTGCGGCGGCAATCGCAGAGGTTTTTGGGACATTAACAGTCTGATCTGTGAGATGTTGCGGGTATGAGCTTTTTGATGCGAACAGGAATTCGATTGGCTGCCGCGGCGGTGGCATTCTCTTTGTGCCTTCCCGCATTTGCCGGAGAAGTGGCTGTTCTTCGCAACGGATTTTCCATCCATCATGAACGACACGAAGCCATGGGTTCTTTTACCCGGCTTTATCTGGATGTCAGCAAGAAAAGTTTTGTGGATGTGCCGACGAACGAAATCGAAAGCTTTGAAAAAGATACTCCGCCAGCGGCGGCTCAAACTCCCGTTGCCGACCCCGTTCCGGCCGCTTCTTCTGCCAACATAAAAGAAGCGGTGGCCAACGCCAGCGGGAAACAAAATCTTGATCCGGACTTTGTGAATAGCGTAATTCACGCCGAGAGCGGATTCAATCCCCGCGCAGTTTCGCACAAAGGCGCGCAAGGATTGATGCAGCTCATGCCACAGACCGCCAACAATCTAGGCGTGAAAGATGCGTTTAATCCCCAGGCGAATGTTGAGGCCGGAACCAAATACCTGCGCGAACTGCTCGAACGGTATAACTTCAACATTGCCAAAGCTCTGGCCGCTTACAATGCAGGCCCGGGGAGGGTAGACAGGTATAAAGGGGTGCCTCCGTATTTTGAGACCCAAGCCTACATCGCTCGCATCATCCGCGACTTTAACAGGAAGAAACTTGCCGAGCAGCAAGCGGCAAAGCGCAGAGCAGCGGCACAACGGGCCGCAGCGCAGGATCACAAACCGCCAAAGAGCACTCGCTCACTTTCGCATATTGCTCCGGCTGCTGCATCCGTGATATCCGCGGTCCCGGTTTCTGCGGGCCACCAAGCAGCGGCACACTAGCAATCTATTCTGATCCGCGCCGGGGCGGAAGATCATCGGGCCGGCCATATTCTTCGTGGGTATGAACAGGCCGTTCAGGATGGTCCTCGGCGTCTTCCACACCCTCGACGCTCGCAGCTTCTATGCCCTGATCGGTGTCTGCCAGTTCGGCCACGCTCTCGTTGGCCGCATCGGGCACGATCGAAAGGCGTTGCGGATCGCCGGATTGGCCGGCGCTATCGCTCCCCACCTGCCGTGGATCGTTTCCCAGTTCATCGGGGCGCGCTTCATTGTCACGAATACGGCGATTTGCTTGCGATCTGGCCATGTTGCCTCCTTGAAAGCCATTGGTTTCCGCGTGTTTTCTTCGCCATCATTTGATGCGAATTCGTGGCGGGACGCATGCTCGTTTCATGGTGAGAACCATAGTGTGCGTTGACCCTCAAGGCATAGTCATTTACCTTGACTGGGAAGGAGTCAAGCGGTGGCGCATCCACGAACGGGTTCTTTTTCGCACGTTAAGAAGAGATGACGAAGAAACGCATCCTCACCACCGTTGTCGTTCTGGCCATCCTGGCCGTGCTGATTTATTTTCAGGTACAGCACTGGCGTTCTTTCGATTGGGCAAAGTTCCGCGCCGCCAGCCATGTGAACCTTCTGCAAATTGTTCTGGCGACAGCATTGATCTATCTCACCTATTGGCTGCGGGCGCTGCGCTGGAAGGTCTTTTTAGAGCCGGTCTGCAAAACAAAAACTTCACGGCTGGTACCGGCAACTTTCATCGGATTTACGGGATTGGCATTGCTCGGGAGGCCCGGAGAATTTATCCGTCCCTACCTGATCGCCAACAAAGAAAATGTTAGCGTCTCTTCGCAAATCGGCGTGTGGACGGTAGAGCGCATTTTTGATGTGGGCGCTTTCACGGTACTGATGACGATTGACGTCTACACCTCCACCAAAATTCACGGGAACCCGTACCTAAGTAAATTCCGCCTGGCGGCCATAGCATTGTGCGGACTGGTTGCTCTACTAAGCTTTGGAGCGCTCATGGTGCGCCGTCAGGGACCGCGCGTGGCTTCGTTTCTTCATCGCATCACATCGAAAATTTCTGCGAATTTCGCTTTTCATGTGGATGAAAAGGTCCGCTCCTTCGGAGATGGGCTGAATACGATCGCTAGCACAAAATCGTTTTTCAAGCTTGTAGGACTGTCGTTGCTTATCTGGTTTGTGGTGGCGCTCGCTTATCGGCAGGTAGCACACTCTTATCCCGCGGAACAAGCCGCGCAGGGATCGCCAGTGGTGGATGTGGAAACCGCAAAGCTGGCGGATACGCCGGAGCTTGCCGGACAGGATTTGGATTCGGATACGCTTCCGATGTTGCAGGAGGGCTTGGAGCCAAAGGGCTACACGTTAAAACAGGAAGCGTCCGGGTTCTGGCTCTTCCAGCACAACAAGAGGATTAAAAAAGTTGGCGACCGGCCGCACCTGAGCAATATGGATATTTCTCATGTGTTGCTCTTAATGGGCTTCAGCATGATCGGTTCAGTTGTGCAACTGCCGGCGGTGGGCGGCGGCAGCCAGCTGGCGGTGATTTCAGCCTTGCAGGTTATCTTTGGCATTCCTCCGGAGGCGGCAGTGAGTTGCGGAATTCTTCTATGGCTGGTGACGTTCACCACCTGCATCCCGGTAGGCTTGATATTTGCGCACCGTGGACATCTCTCGCTGCGTCAGCTTTCTTCGCAAAGCCAGGCGGAAGAGAAAAAAGCCTGAGCGCGTCCAGGAAAATATCCATCGGCTTACCACCGTACGCGGAGCGCACTGTAATGCTCTATTGCCCGCCTGCTACAATTATGTTTACTCCTTATAAACCATGAAATGCCCTTTTTGCGGCTTCGCCAACGACAAAGTAGTGGATTCGCGCGAGAGCAAGGAAGCAGACGCGATCCGCCGCCGTCGCGAGTGCCTGAAATGCGGCAAGCGTTTTACGACTTACGAGCGCATTGATGAAATTCCCTACATGGTGGTGAAGAAAGACGGACGCCGCGAGAAATTTGACCGGCAAAAAGTTTTGAATGGCCTGCTGCGGGCCTGCGAAAAGCGTCCGGTTCCCATTGGTAAGCTGGAACAAATCGTTAATGACGCGGAGAGCTTCATCATCGAGTCCGCCGAGCGCGAGCGCAAAACCAGCGAGCTTGGCGAGCTGATCATGAACCGCCTGCGGCGTTATGACAAAGTCGCCTACGTGCGGTTTGCTTCGGTATATCTCGACTTCAAGGATGTACAGGAGTTCATGACCGAGTTGAAGGATTTGCTTAAAGCGAAAGAAGTTCCGGAGGGGCGCCCGAAACCTGCTCCCCGGCCGCAATAGCTCTCAAGTTTGGGAACAGAACTGCCGCTGGTAGATATATGCAGCATAAAGTCACATTGATTCCCGGAGATGGCATTGGCCCTGAGGTAATGCGGGCTGCCGTTCGTGTACTGGAGGCGACCGGCGTCAAGTTTGAATGGGAAACATTCCAGGCCGGGGCGGATGCGTACGAGAAGTATCATGAATACATCCCCAAGGAACTGATCGCATCCATTGAGCGCACACGAGTGGGACTCAAAGGGCCAATCGGCACGCCCGTCGGCGGTGGCTTCTCCAGCATTAACGTCGAACTGCGCAAACGCTTCGAGCTTTACGCGAACTTCCGTCCCATCCGCAATTTGCCACATGTGCCGACCCGCTATCCCGACGTGGATTTAATTATTATCCGGGAAAATACTGAAGGGCTCTATTCCGGGATTGAGCACGAAGTGGTGCCCGGGGTGGTGGAGAGCCTGAAGATCATGACGGAAAAGGCGTGCACCCGCATTTCGCGTTTTGCCTTTGAATATGCCCGCAAAAACAAACGCAAAAAAATCCACGCCATCCATAAAGCCAATATCATGAAGCTCTCCGATGGGCTTTTTTTGCGCTGCTCGCGCAATGTAGGCAAGGAATATCCCGAAATTACCTATGCGGAGCACATCGTAGACAACACCTGCATGCAGCTGGTGATGAATCCCTACCAATATGACATGCTGCTGATGGAAAACTTGTATGGTGACATCATTTCAGATTTGTGCGCGGCATTCGTCGGCGGGCTGGGGCTGGTCCCAAGCGCGAACATCGGCGAGCACGGCGCAATTTTTGAAGCAGTGCATGGGACTGCGCCTGACATTGCTGGGAAAAACATCGCGAACCCCACAGCTGTGATTCGCTCTTCCCTGCTTATGCTGCGGCACCTGGGCGAGCACGAAGCTGCACATAAAGTGGAGCAGGCGCTCGAAGAAGTGTTCCGCAAAGGCGATTCGACCACCAAGGATATTGGAGGAAAGGCGGGCACCTCTGAATTTGCCGATGCGATCATTGCCGCCATGGATTCGGCCCCGGCGCGGACCAACGCCGAAGTCGCCCGCACGTAGTTGGCGCTGAGCAGCCTGGCGCGTCGAAATCCGCGCCGATTGATTTTTGCTATGCCTTTTGCGAAAAAATTGTCCTCTTGTCCGCTGACCTTCTGGGTGTTCCTCCTGATTTTGAGTTCTTCTGTACTTGGTTGCACGTCGAAACCCGCGCCGTCCGCCACCGAGCGGCAATCGAGTCTTCCGGCGGCGCCAGTTGACCCGGCGACTATGGGATCCATTAGGGGCACTGTGACCTTTACCGGACAAGCTCCGAAACCTGCTCCCATTGATATGAGCTATGATCCCGATTGCAAGGGCAAGGCGTTTTCCGAATCGCTGGTGGTAAACGAAGGCGCTCTGGTCAATGTTTTCGTGTATGTCAAAAGTGGATTGGGCGACCGGACATTTTCCGCTCCCCAAAGCCCGGCAGTGATAAATCAGTCAGGATGTCAGTATCGTCCGCACGTGCTGGGCGTAATGACGGGGCAGCCGGTTGAATTCAAAAATGAGGACTCCACAACGCACAATGTTCACGTCATGCCCAAAGCGAATACAGAGTGGAACCGCTCGGAGATGCCCGGCGCACAGCCGTTTCAGACCGCATTCAACAATCCTGAAATCATGATGCCGGTGCACTGCAATCAGCATCCGTGGATGAATATGTATGTGAATGTTGTAAAGAGTCCGTTTTTCGCGGTGACGGATGCGGCTGGCAATTTCCAAATTAAGGGATTGCCGCCCGGAAAATATACGCTGGCATTTGTTCATGAAAAATTAGGGGAGCAGGACCGGGACGTGGTTTTGCAGGCAAAAGAGATAAAAAAGCTGGAT
>JAICKN010000285.1 GCA_025927855.1 Terriglobales bacterium | reverse complement strand
GTGAGCGGATCTGAAGCATTCGATCTCGATCAGATGATGGAAATGGACATGGAAGTGCATCACCACTGCGCCAGTCAGCCCATCTCATCCCTTTCCGCCATGGCGGATTCATTGCCCGGTCTGGGCATTGTCGCCGCAGTATTGGGAGTAGTGATCACTATGCAAGCCCTGGGAGGGCCGCCAGAAGAAATCGGACACAAGGTTGCAGCCGCGCTGGTCGGAACCTTCCTTGGAATTTTGTTGTGCTATGGCCTGGTGGGCCCCATTGCGTCGAATATGGCAAAACTTGCGGAAGAAGAGCACGCATATATGCACGTCCTGCGCGTGGTGATTATTTCATTTCTCAAAGGCTCTGCGCCCATTATGGCGGTAGAGGTCGCGCGCCGCGCGGTGCCGGGACATGTGCGGCCATCTTTCCAGGACCTCGAACAGACTTGCCGGGCGCCCAGTTCGGCAGCCGCTCCCGAGCCGCCGGAGACTCCAGATGCAGCCGCGGCAGCAGCTTCTTCTTAAGCGGAGATATTAGCCGATGGATAAGACGCGTCCAATTATCATCGTCAAAAAGAAAACCGCGCACGGCGGCCACCACGGTGGAGCGTGGAAAGTCGCCTACGCCGATTTTGTCACTGCGATGATGGCGCTCTTTATCGTTTTGTGGCTGCTCAATACCAGCAAACCTGTGCGGGAGGCCGTTGCCGGGTACTTTAAAGATCCTGCCGGGGTGGGGAATAAAAGCGGCACAAGCCACGCCAGCGCTGGCAAGATGCTCGTCATCTCCAAGGACAATGTTGCAGAGCTGAAAGAAAAGCTGGACAAGCAAATTCAGGAAAAGTTCGACAAGCTAAAAAATCAAATTGTAATTACCATCACCAATGAAGGGTTGCGCATCGAGTTGCTGGAAACAAAAAGCGGCACGTTTTTTGATTTGGGAAGTAAAGAACCGAACGAAAACGGAAAAAAGTTATTGGTGCTGATCGCGCAGGAACTCGGCAAAGTTCCCAATAAAGTTTCACTCGAAGGGCACACCGATTCCAAACCGTATTCCACGAAGGGCGCATATAGCAATTGGGAGCTTTCTGCCGATCGCGCCAACGCCGCAAGAAGAATCATGCAGCAAAATGGGCTGCGCGGCAATCAGGTTTCGCAAGTTCGCGGATTTTCCGACCAGCAGTTGCGGGACCCAAAACATCCGTTTGATCCCTCGAACCGCCGGATTTCGATAGTCGTCCACTTCCTTGAGGGAAAGGACAATGTCGCGCCCTTGCCGGGAACGGTGCCGGAAGGTGTTTCGCCCGACTCAGCTGCGAAATCAGCGCCAGCCGTGAACTCCGAAGTTCCCACTCAGAAGTGACTATGCGCGATGTCCATTTCCGGGCCTGTGCAATCGCTCAGTCGGCTGTTACGTCGAATGTCGTATGAACGCCATCTACGGAACTCGGCCCTACCCAAACGTCGTAAGTTCCCGGAGGAACAACCCACTTCATCTCAGGATCGTAAGAGCCGAGATCGTCCGCGCTCACGTTGAACTCAACAGTTTTGCGCTCGCCGGGAGCGAGCGAAACCCGGGAGAATCCCTTCAACTCACGAACCGGCCGTGAAGTCGGCGCGATGCGGTCATGCACATACAGTTCAACCACCTCCGTACCGGCTCGGGTGCCGGTGTTCTGTACCTCCGCCCGGACGCGCAGCATGCCACTCAAAGAGATTGACGGCGTTTCCACCTGAAGGTCGCCATATTGGAATGTGGTGTAGCTTAAGCCGTAGCCGAAGGGGAATAGCGGCTCCTTGCTTTCGTCGATATATCCTGTGTGCCAGCGGTCGGGAGAACTGGGCCGTCCCGTGTTCTTGTGGTCGTAATAGACAGGAATCTGGCCTACGGAACGCGGCCAGCTGATCGGCAGCTTGGCGCTCGGGTTCACGTCACCGAAGAGAACATCGGCAATTGCGTTTCCTGCCTGCACTCCCAAAAACCACGCCTGCATAATGGCGGGGACATGATCGTTGGCCCAGCGAATGTCCTGTGGGTGGCCGCTTTCAAGCACCAGCACGACTGGTTTGCCGGTGGCGACGACCGCTTCCATCAATTTTTCCTGGTCTCCGGGCAGGGTCAAAGTCGCGCGCGAACTGGCTTCGCCACTCATCCATGCTAATTCGCCCAGGACCATTACCACGGCGTCGGACTTTTTTGCTGTGGCCACTGCATTTTCAATGCTGACCGGTCCGCTCACCTGGCTTCCTCCGGCAGCGCCAGTGGCCGTCGCGGGCGCGGGGCCTACGCCCACGCCAAGCGGATGCGCTGCATCCGGGCTTCCGGGAAACGGCTTTAACTCGACGCCCGCGGAGTACAGCACGGTTGCATGCGGCAGCCGCGCTTTGATTCCCTCAAATGGAGTCATGGCATCCACGGCATGTCCTTGCGCCGCCCACGGGCCAAGCTGGTCCGCGTGGTCATTGGCCAGAGGGCCGATGACCGCAATGGTTTTCAGATTCGCGCTCAGCGGCAAAGTATGGTCGCTGTTTTTCAGCAGGATTATGGATTCATCCGCCATTTTCCGCGCCATTTGTATATTTGCTGGAGTGTAGATGTCCCGGGCCTCGCGCGCCGGATCGGCATACGGGTGATCAAACAGGCCCGCTTTGAATTTAATCCGCAGCACACGGCGCACAGCTTCATCGAGCACGCTCATGGGAAGTTTCCCGGATTGCACGAGCGCCGGAATGTCCTTCCCATACGCGCCATCCGCCATATCCATATCAACCCCGGCGGTAAGCGCTTCTCTTACGGCATCGCTCTGGTCGGTCGCGGTACCATGCGTCGTGATCTCATTCACGGCGGAGTAGTCGCTCACGACGAATCCCTGGAAGCTCCATTCTTTGCGCAGAATGTCTGTGAGCGTATGGGGATTGGCCGCGCCGGGTACACCGTTCAGGTCCATGAATGCCGACATGAATGTTCCTACCCCGGCTTTCAGCGCCGCATGGAATGGCGGCAGGTAAACTTCGCGCAAGGTCTGTTCGGAAATATCTACCGTGTTGTAGTCGCGGCCTCCTTCCACGGCTCCGTAAGCGGCGAAATGTTTGGCGCAGGCGATGACGCTCTCCGGATCGGCAATGTTCTCGCCCTGAAATCCGCGTACTCGCGCCGCGGCGATGACCGAACCCAGATAGGGGTCCTCTCCCGCGCCCTCGACCATCCGGCCCCATCTCGGATCGCGGGCTATATCTACCATTGGCGCAAATACCCACTTCACGCCGGCAGCGGTGGCCTCTTTCGCGGCAACTCTTTCCGCCTGTTCGATCAACGCAGGGTCAAAGCTGCCCGCCTCGGCCAGGGGGATGGGAAAAGTAGTGCGGTAGCCATGGATTACGTCGTACCCGAAAAGCACGGGAATTTTCAGCCGGGAATGGTCAACCGCGATATGCTGCAATTCGTTTACATTCGTTGCGCCGAGCACATTGAACAGCGATCCTACTTTCCCTTGCCGGATCATGTCTTCAGTTTCCGGATGCCGGCTGTCATATTGCGAGAGTTGCCCGGCTTTTTCCTCAACGGTCATCTGCTGGATGAGGTTCGTGATTTTTTGTTCCGT
>JAICKN010000165.1 GCA_025927855.1 Terriglobales bacterium | reverse complement strand
GACCTTCGCCAGAACCCAGGCGGATTGCTCAATGAGGGCGTCGGCGTGGCTGACAAGTTCCTCCACAAAGGCCAGCTTATTGTCTCGCACCACGGGCGTTCGTCACCCGAAAAGCGCTATGTGGCGACGCACGGCAATGGCGGCAAAGATTATCCTCTGGTGGTTTTGGTCAACCGGGGAACAGCTTCTGCGGCGGAAATTCTTGCCGGCGCGATTCAGGACCATGACCGTGGATTGATCGCCGGTGAAATTACATTCGGCAAAGGACTGGTGCAGACTGTTTATCCGCTTTCTGAAAACACTGGTCTGGCCCTCACCACGGCGAAGTATTACACGCCCAGCGGAAGGCTCATTCAGCGCGATTATTCCAACGTTTCGCTGTATGACTACTACTTCAATCGCGCTGGAGAGGAGGCTGCCGGAGCCGCCGACAATCACGACGTCAAACTCACCGACAGCGGCCGCACCGTTTACGGTGGTGGTGGAATCACGCCGGACGTAAAGATCGCGACCCCGAAGACCAATCATTTTGAAGAAACGCTGATGCAGCACTATGCTTTCTTCAACTTCGCCAAGCATTTCATGGTCAACCATCATCCCACCAAAACTTTCGAAGTGGATGACACTGTGATGCGCGAATTCCGGGCATTTTTGGACAATCAGAAGATTCCCTACACCGAAGCTGACTTGGCGCAGAACAACGATTGGCTGCGTTCCACGATTAAAAGCGAAATTTTCGTGGACGCTTTTGGCCAGGAAGAAGGAATGAAAGTGCGCGCGGAATCCGATCCGGAGGTCTTGAAGGCCCTGGATTTAATGCCCGAGGCAAAACAGCTCGCCGATAATGCCCGCAAAATTGTCGCCGAGCGTCAGGAGTCCCACTCTCTGACCCGGTAGCGTTAAGCGACTCTTTATCCATCTGCTGTGCTGGTAACTTAATCAGCACAGCATTTTTGTTTGCGGCCTTCTTCGGCGTCCTCCTGCCCCGGCCACAATGCTACCCTTATAGCAGCATGATTATTGATGCCTTGCACCAGATCGCCAATCATTGCCGTCCGCTCTCCCGGATCGAGGCCCGCGAAACCATGGCGGAAGTGTTGGCGGGCAAATGCACCGACTCGCAGATTGCCGCTCTGCTGGTCGCTTTGCACATGAAGGGCGAGACAGTGGAAGAAATCGTCGGCTTTGCCGAGGCCATCCGTTCCGCCGCCGTTCCCCTTAAACTCCATGAAGGTTCCGCTGTGGATGTAAGTGACACCGAGCGGGACGCCCTGGTGGATACTTGCGGCACCGGCGGCGACGCCAGCGGCACATTTAATATCTCCACCGCAACGGCGTTTGTCGTAGCCGGCGCGGGCGTGCGGGTCGCCAAGCACGGCAACCGCAGCATTAGTTCCCGGTGCGGCTCGGCGGATGTGATGGAGGCGCTGGGCGTAAACATCGGCCTTCCAGTCGAGAAGATTGCCGCATGCCTGAAAGAGGTGGGCATTGCATTTCTATTTGCTCCGGCCATGCACGCAGCCACCAAATACGTGCAGCCGGCGCGGCGGGAACTTAAGTTGCGGACCGTATTCAATCTTCTGGGCCCTCTGACAAATCCTGCGGGCGCATCCGCGCAGGTGGTTGGAGTTTATTCCCTCGATCTCGTCGAAAAGCTGGCTGAAGCGCTCAGTATGTTAGGACTGCGGCGGGCAATGGTCGTGCACGGACTCGATGGGCTGGATGAAATCACCATCTCCGGACCCACCCGCGTGGCGGAAGTGCGCGGCGGCGAAGTCCACAGCTACGAAGTCACGCCGGAAGAGTTCGGGGTCAAACGCGCATCGCTCGAAGAAATCTCCGGGGGAGATGCCGCCGCCAATGCCGCCTTGATCCGGGAAGTTTTAGGCGGCAAAAAATCCCCCCACCGCGACGTGGTATTGCTGAACGCGGCGGCAGCTTTGGTCGTGGCCGAAAAAGCCAATCATCTCGGGGACGCCGTCCCTATCGCAGCAAAGGCCATTGACTCCGGCGCAGCGGCCAAAAAACTCGATGCGTTGGCCCGCTTTACTAATTCATACAATTCCTGATTCAAAAATGTCCCGGCGTTCAGGGAAAACCTGCATCCTACAATTGTGAGTAGTACATAATAAGCGCGGAGGCAAGACCCATGAGGAATCCTTTCATCCTCGCGGCCGTTCTGGTTATCGGTCAAGTTGCAGCGGTCGCGCAAAATATCCAGGTTGATAAGCAGAACAAGACAATTGCGGTTACTGCGGAAGAATCCGTCAGCGTCGACGCCGAAATAGCCATCCTGCGGATCGGATGCAGCAACTATGGTCCCACGAAAGATGCTGCTTTCAAGGAAAACGCGCGCATTTCCAATGCGATTACCCAGGCATTCCTCGACGCAAAAATTCCCAAACAGGCGATTGAGACGGAGCAGTTGCGTTTAGAGCATGTAGAACCAAGTGAAAGCTGGACGCCTGAAATGAAGAATCAGCGTCAGTTTGAAGCGCAGCAGTCTTGGAAAATCACAGTAAAGGCCTCAGATGCCCAATCAGTCGTGAGCCTGGCCATGCAAAATGGCGCGAACAATATTTCTGGCGCAGATTGGGACGTTGCCGATCCGTTGCAACTGCAAGCGAAAGCCAGCGGCGCTGCCCTGGTGAAAGCGCGCGCCATTGCGGAACAGATGGCGAAAGGGTTAGGTGCAAAATTAGGAGACCTGATTTACGCCAGCAACGCGGCCCCGCTGGCCAGGCCGAGGTTTATGCCAGGGATTGTCCAAGGATATGGAGGCGGAGCGGGTGGGGGAAGGTTTCCCGACCAAACATTCTCGGTGACGCTGTTTCCGCAAAAAGTGAAACAGGACGCAACCGTGTATGCCGTGTTTGCAATTGAATAGCGAACAGTTTGCCCATCCTGGTGAAGCAGGTTGCCAAAGGCAATCCAGGCAGGCTTTCCATGAGAGGCCGACAAAATAGCTATCCGATTCAGCCCGAGTAATTCGCCACCACCTTCACAATCTTTCCATCTGCATCGAACTCCATAAACTCGCCCGACTTCGTTCCCCTCTGGTTCGCATAATGAAGAACGATGCTTGAGAGCCCCCACATGGTCTCAATTGGCTCGAACCTGAGCTGTTTATGCGCATCCAGGCCCTTCTTAAAATACGCTCGCAGCGCGTCTTTGCCCTTCACCGTGCCGCTCGGATCATTCAACAAATTGGCCGCGACTGGAGAGATCAGAACAACGTTTTCCGCATAGTGCGTCAGGATGCGCTCGAGGTCGTGTGAATTCCAGGCCTCAATCCATTCCGCCGCAAAGGCATGTGCCTTTTCCTTCGTCAACATTGCTCAATTCACCTCCGCTTTCTGCAGCCACTGCGCCACCTGAACATTCCATCCTAACTCTTTGGTCATTAGGTCCCGCAGCTGCGATGAAGCTGAAGGCTCGCCATGCACCAGATACGTCACCGCAGGCTTGTTCTTAAATGTGCGTAACCATTCCAGCAGTTCCGGCGGATCGGCGTGATCAGAAAATTGTTCGAGCGCCGTAATCTGCGCTCGAATAGGAACGATATCGCCGAAAATTTTCACCTCTGGAGCGCCGCCTTTGATCGTAAATCCGCGCGTCCCCGGGGCCTGAAATCCAATAAAAATCACTGTGTTTTTCGGCTCGGGCAGCCGTAGCGCGAGATGGTGCAATATCCGGCCCCCAGTGACCATGCCGCTCGAAGAAATGATGATGCAGGGATAATGCGCGTCGTTGATCTTCTTCGAGTCCTGCGCCGTGGAAGCAAAACTGAATCCCGGCCACGTCAGCGGAGAACCATATTGGCCTATCAAACGCTTGGTTTCATCGCTGTATTCTTCCGTGTGCTTCAGGAAAATTTCCACCGCTTTAATGGCCATGGGACTGTCGCAAAAAACCGGGACTTTGGGAATCTGCCCAGCCTCCATTAATTCCTTCAGCATGAAAATAAATTTCTGCGTGCGCTCAACCGCGAACGCCGGCACCACCACGCTCCCGCCGCGCTGCACGGTTTGCGAAATGGCTTTAGCCAGCGCCGGCCGCGGATCGTCCTTTGGGTGCTGGCGGTTTCCATAAGTGGATTCCATCACCAGAACGTCGGCAGTCTCGCCCTCCTGCGGTCCCGAATGCACAACTTTGCCGGGAGCAACGTTCGCATCGCGCACGCGGCCAATGTCCCCGGTAAACAACATGCGGCGCGCTTGCCCGCTAATGTTGAGCGTGACCTCCGCCATGGATGATCCCAGGATATGCGCAGCATGTACGAAGCGGAACGAAATTTCCGGACTTAATTGCATGGTTTCGCCAAACTGGACGGCTTGAAAATAATGCAGGCAATTTTGGGCTTCCGCGAGCGTATAAAGCGGCAGCGCAGGATCGTGCTTCGTCTTCTTGATTTTGTTGTAGAAGGCGGCATCCTCTTCTTGCAGGTGCCCGGAATCGGGCAGGACCACGCCGCATAAATCAATGGTCGCCGGGGTCGCATAAATGGGGCCGCGAAAGCCTTCTTTCACCAGCCGCGGAATCCAACCACAGTGATCGAGATGCGCGTGCGTAAGGATGACCGCATCAATTTCCTTCGCCGGAATCGGCAGCTCCTGCCAATTGCGCTCCCGCCATGGCTTTTGGCCCTGAAACATGCCGCAATCAACCAGGATCTGAATTCCGCCCCGGCCGTCTCCATCGAACGATGTATTGATGAGGTGTTTGGAACCTGTAACCGTGCCTGCTGCGCCCAAAAACTGGATATATGCCAAGCGTCCTCCGAACCAAGCAACTTACCACGGAGGCGCATAAATTGACGACAAATTAAAGAAGGGCCCCCAAGGGCCCTCCAGAAGAAATATTCATCCAGCGAAATATTCTCCAGCAAACTAGTATTGTGGCTGAGTGCTTCCGCTTCCTGCGCCCGAGCCGCTTCCTGCTCCCGCTCCAGCGCCATTTCCCATGCCGGAGTGGTTCTTGCTCTTCATCTGGCATGTGTCAGAAACCATATCTACGCTGCTCACGTTGAAGGCATGGTTCTCACCGGCGCTCATTTGCCCATTGGTTGAGGTGGCCGTGCCCGCCGAACCTTCCCAGGCTCCATGAACTACCACGGTGTGCCCAACATGGGCGGATACATCCGCTCCTGTGAGCGCGATATCTTTGCCGCGTTTGGTCTGCAACACATACTGCCCATTCTGCTGCTCTACACAGCCCTTCATCTCATTTTTCATATGGTGATTGGGCGTCGTAGCGGCAGTCTGGTTACCCTCGGCATCAGCGGGATTGCCTTGGTTCAAGGGTGTCGAACCTTGGCCTGCCGCGGGTTGGTTTTGATCGGTATTCTGGCTCGGAGCGGTTGACGTTTGCGCAAATGAAGCAACAGCAAACAACAACGCCGTCGCCAGGGGAAGCATAAGTTTTTTCATGGATCATTTCCTCCTTGAAGATGACTATCCTATGAACTATGCAACCGCCAGCCGGCCTTGCTGTGCGGTCATAAACGAAATGGCAGGTTCCTGTCTTTCTCTTTTCTGAAGTACAGCTTTAATTGTGGAATGCAAATGCTCGCCTGCACTGGCCTTATCGCAAAATGCGTCTACCAGCTTTTTCACCCGGTCTGGCACAAATGTGCTGCCGGAAAATAGCACTACCGGCAAAGAGGGCCAGTGCTGCTTTATGGTGGCGGCGACTTCGCCGCCGTTCATCTCCGGCATTTCGTAATCCACCACCACCGCGTCAGCTGTGCGCGAAGCCAGCAATTCCAGCCCTGCGCGTCCGTGGCAAGCAGTGTGTATCCGGTATCCCAAGCTTTCGTAGACCTTTTTGTAGAGCGCCAAACCGGGTTCGTAGTCATCAATCCAAACCAGAGTAGGAGCGCCTTTTCCGAGCTTCTCCTCCCCCGCAGCCCGCGATTTTGCACGCCGAGCCTTTGTGCGCGAAGCACGCCACCGCGCAGATTTTGACCACTTATTTTTGAGGGTAGCCTTATTCACTACTTCAAGCTAGGCGTGGTTCCGGCAGGAAGCAATGGGTTGGAATCTGTAAGGGCATCCGGGCGTTGATGTAGTATTCATAAGTGTTTTCATCAATACGCCGCAGTGGAAAACCGGTATCAATCTCTCGAATTGTCTTGGCAGGAAGCCACTACTCTGGACCACGCTTCATTTTTTCAGGATTTTTGTTAATCTGAATTTAACAATCGGCTTTAACAATCAGGAGGAACCTGCACGATGTATCCAGAAATTATGGTCGTACCCATGCGCGAAGAACTGGTCCGTGTGGGGGTTCAGGAATTGCGGACTCCCGAGGAAGTGGATCGGGCAGTCGCCAACGCAGGGACTTCGATGATTGTGGTGAATTCAATTTGCGGCTGCGCCGCGGGACGTATGCGCCCAGCCGTACGCGCCGCCCTGCAAAATTCCAGCCGCCCGGAAAAGCTTTTCAGCGTCTTTGCCGGCCAAGACGTCGCCGCCACCGAACGCGCCCGCACCTACTTCACTGGATACCCGCCGTCCTCGCCCTCCATCGCTATTTTGCGCGATGGCAAGCTCGTGCACATGATGCAGCGCAGCGATATCGAGCATCGCGACGCCGCCGATATCGCCGCCGAGCTGAAGCGGGTTTTCGACAAAATTTGCGGCCAGCCCGCGAACAATTAGAGAAATTAACTCTAAACGGTTTTCTCGCTAGAGAACAGGTGACAAGCCAGTACGATGAGCCGTCTTGCGTGCGCTTAGCGGGCAGCGGTAAACCGCGCATCAGGATTTAGATAACGAAGTGCCGCCAGAAACACACCTATATTCTCCTTTGCTATCCCACAGTACAAGGTACGTCCGGTTGTCGGGCTAGCGCTGGGAGGCGTGAAACGGCTTCCGCCGTTCTTTTCGTACCCTTTGTCGAAATCTATTTCGATCAGATATCCTTCTATCGCTGTATGCCTGCGCGGCCTCTCCCATTCAACGACATGGTCTATTTTCGATACGTCCAAATTGACCTCTAGGGGCTCAGGTGTCCAAGACGTCTGATCACTCTGGTCTTTTAGGTTGGCATAGAACCTGACGATGTTGCCCGTCATTGAGGCTTGCTCCGGAGCGCCGACGTCATAACGCCACTGTTTACTATTCGCCTTGTGGAAGAAAGTGTATTGGTCGCACCCACTCTGATGACCGGTCGAAGTGAGGCCAGAGCGAATGATTGTGAGCGCTTTTGGCCCATCCATCGCTCTCACTAATTTTTTATTGGCGTTAATTGTTACGGCGTATTCACAGCCACCGACAAATAGAGTCGAAATGAGTAAGGTAATCAACACCGGAAAAGATCGAGGACGGTGGGATCGAGTTTTCATGACATATATTTCACGCGGAATTTGTCTATCTGCTACCCAAGAACAT